>NZ_ASJR01000006.1 GCF_000474745.1 Chitinivibrio alkaliphilus ACht1
ATCCTTCCGAATCCTCTGGTTCTTCCGAATCCTCTGGTTCTTCCGAAACCTCTGGTTCTTCCGAAACCTCTGGTTCTTCCGAAACGCCACTGAGGGCTTCTTCCACTATGGAGTCAATCTCGGTGCTCGCATTATTTTCCGATTTGTCTGGGGGATCTTCTGTAAACCCCAAGTCCGCCATTGTTTCTTCTATTTTTTTGTATCTTCTGTACTTGGGGAGGAGCCCCATGAATCATCTATTTCCTCGTCATTGGCAGGGGCAACTTCTGTAGATTGCTCCAAAAGAGAGTAGATACTCATTGTTGGGATACGATCTTTTTTCCTTCGAGGGTTGGGTCGTGAGGGTATATCTGACGAAGGCAGCCCCGCACTTTTTCAGCTTCCTCCATATTGCCCATTTTTTCACTGATCTCAGAGAGAAGGGCAAGGGCTTTCGCATTTTGCGGTTCCTTTTTAAGAACTTCTGTGATATGAGTATATGCTCCTGTGTAGTTGTCCGCCTCAGAATAACATTGCGCCAGAACAATCCGCCCCGTAACGTAATCAGGGTATTGTTGTACCCCCGTTTCAGCTATGGTTGTTGCCTTTGTTCGCTTGCCATTTCCTAAGAGGAGAGCTGCAAGGCGTGCAAATAAAAGGGTTGTCGGGTCTTCATTATACAGCTTAAGAAGTGATTCTTCATTCACAAGGGATAGTGCCATGTATCTCTCCGGAGCAGTTCCTCAAACCATGAGTATCATCTGTAATATAACCCTCTCAAAGGAGGATGTCGGTATTTACTTGGAAAAAATAGTCCTGTTCATCTCTTTGTAGGTTCTTTGGTGTACAGTATTCGAGGAGTATCACAGGATTGTGAGGGAGACCGGTGCCACTCCTCTATCACGTATGCCTAGACGATCTGCAGCACGGCGGGAAAGGTCTATCACACGTCCTTCAACAAAGGGACCGCGATCGTTGATTGTCACTATAACAGAACGACCTGTCTCTTGGTGTGTTACCCGTACTCGAGTACCGAAGGGGAGGGTTTTATGGGCTGCCGTCATGGCCCGCATGTTATAGGTTTCACCACTTGCGGTTGTACGACCATGAAATTTTCGTCCATACCACGATGCTTTTCCCTGCAGTTCATGATCGCCTTGTTGTGCCTTTTTACCTTGACGATTTTGTGCCTGAATAGTGGCATAGCGTGGTGATGGACTGCATCCTACAAGAAATATAACGAGAAAGAAAAGAGACCATTGAAAATGCACGAACCTACTCCTTTGTTGCAGCGACAATATCTGTATATGGAAGAGGGCCTCCGAAAATATCGAGGGCACTTCCGATGGTAATATCTATACGGTTTTTTCCCTTTTTGCGAATGTGCGTAAGGTCTTCTAGAGTGTGCACGCCTCCGGCGTATGTTGTCGTAATGGGAGAATTGTTTCCTAAAAGAGAAATGAGTTCATAATCGGGTCCAGCCATTTTTCCTTCAACGTGTGCGGCATGGATGAGAAACTCATCACAGTATTGAGAAAGGTATTCCAAGGTTTCCTGGGTTATGGCAAGAGTTGTAACATTTTGCCATCGGTTGGTAACGATATAGTAGGTAGCGTCGATTTTCATACAGCTGAGATCAAGAACCAGTCGTTCTTTTCCAATGGCTTGAACGGTTTTCTTGAGATTTGCCGTGTTAAGATGGCCGTCATGAAAAATAAAGGAAGTCATTATCACATGGGATGCTCCCCAGTCAAGATAGGTTTGTGCGTTATCATGCCGTATACCACCACCAATTTGTAACCCCCCTGGCCATGTTTGCAAGGCATCCCTTGCAGCTTCTTCATTTCCTGGCCCTAACATTATCACATGGCCGCCACGCAGGTTGTCCCTTTGATAGAGACGGGCGTAATATTCGGGAGAGTGGGGGCTTTCAAAGTTTGTTTTGGCGTAATTGTCTGAATCACGAAGGGTTGCGCCGACAATTTGTTTCACTTTGCCCTGATGTAGATCTATACACGGTTTAAAATTCATACAACCTCCATGGTAAATATATATTCTTTAAGAGATGTTCAACCAGTAAATTCATTCCTGCAGTGAGCATACACCTCTCAATTATGTTCTTGCATAGGGGGAATAGAAAAGAGATATATTTAGGAGAACCATTTTATAAAAGGAAGTATTTATGCAGAAAGTGTGTTATGATGACAGTTCTTTAAAGAGTCTCATCTCGCCGGACGTGTATACGTCGTTTGCGGATCAGTTAGAGGCTGTGGAGACCATGCTGAACAAGAAAACCGGTCCAGGCAATGATTTTCTCGGGTGGCTCGAATTGCCAGAAGAACATTCCCCTAGCTTTTTAGATTCTATTCAAAAGCAGGCCGATGATGCTCGTCAACAATGTGATGTATTTATTTGTGTTGGTATCGGGGGGTCATATCTGGGCGCAAAGGCTGCCATAGAGTTTCTTTCTTCAACATTTCCGCAACAAAGAACACCGGAAGTTCTCTTTGCCGGACATCACGTAAACTCCGATTATCTAAAAGATCTTTTGTCCCATATTGAAGGAAAACGGGTCATCGTAAATGTTATATCTAAGTCGGGTACCACCACTGAACCAGGAATAACCTTTCGCGTACTACGTAAGTGGATGGAAGATGCTTATGGGCAAGAAGAAGCAGCACGTCGAATTATTGCTACCACTGATCCTGAGAAAGGTGCCTTACGTAAGTTGGCCGAAAGAAATGGATACAGGACCTTTGATATTCCGGACAATGTGGGAGGACGTTTTTCTGTGCTTACTCCGGTGGGATTACTTCCCATTGCTGTTGCAGGTATTGATATAAAAGAGTTGGTTTCAGGTGCTCGTGAAGCTATGAAGTACTGTAGTGGAACGGACCTTACAACCAATATTGCAGCGCGGTACGGGGTAAACCGAAATTGCCTCCTCCGTGAAGGGAAAACTATAGAGATGCTTGCGGCATTTCAACCTCAGTTTACCTTTGTGAATGAGTGGTGGAAGCAGCTTTTTGGTGAATCAGAGGGAAAAGATAGAACGGGGATTTTTCCTGCTTCCGTAGTGTATACCACAGACCTTCATTCCATGGGGCAGTGGATGCAGGAGGGCCTTCGTACTATTTTTGAAACCTTTCTTCGCGTTGATGAAACACGAGAAACCGTAGAAGTACCTCATTTTGAAGATAATGAAGATAATCTCGGATATCTTGTGGGCAAAAGTTTTGAATATGTTAATGAAAAAGCCTATGAGGGCACCCTGAAAGCACACCGTGATGGTGGTGTTCCTGCTGCAACAATTACCGTGGCAGATCGGAGTGCTGACTCCTTGGGACAACTATTCTACTTCTTTGAGAAAACCTGTGCTTACTCTGCGTATCTGCTTCGGGTGAACCCCTTTAACCAACCTGGGGTAGAAGCGTACAAGAAAAATATGTTTGCCTTTCTTGGCAAACCCGGTTTTGAAGATTTTGAATAATACTCGGTGAGAGGAATTCCGGGGAGTTTATTCTCCCCGGGGTTTTACTTTGTAAGATGCTTTAGCTTATTCCGCTGTTCCTGCTCAATGGGAAGCACATCTTCTGATTTATAGGCAAGGGCCTTATGAACGGCCGTAAGATCTCGCACAAGACGTCGCACGCCGTCGGGCTCGAGAGAGGCGGCATGGTCGGTTCCCCTCCATGTTCTATCCAATGTGTAGTGTCGCTCAATAATCTCAGCGCCCAGCGTATAGGCTGCTATATCAACAGCTATTCCCAAGTGATGTCCGGAAAAACCGATATCCTTGATACGTTCTCCATATGCTTCTATAAGGTTTTCAATTTCCAAAAGGGCAACATCTTCAAAGGGAACAGGGTACCCCGATGTGCAATTATAGAGTACGGTGTCTTTTGCTCGGTCGTGGTTTTCAAGAAATTGGACAATTTGTTCTATTTCTTCCTTTGTGGTCATACCTGTGGAGATATGTATTTCTCCTTCATACTCAGTGCATAGCCACGTAAGCATGGGAAAGTCCATATTGCACGCCGAGGGGATTTTAATAAACTTTGGAGAAAGTGATGCAATATCCTTCGCAGAAGGAAGGTCCCAGACAGAGCAGCTGTAGAGTATATCCATATCGTCACAAAATGCTTTAAGTTCCCTGTGTTGTTCCCGTGAAAATTCAAGGTTTTCCCGGTGCTCCCGATAGGTGTTTCCGTAGGCATGGACGGGGTTTGGGTGAGCAGCTTTGTATTGCTGCGGCTTTCGATCTGTCCATGTGGCAATGTCACGTTTTTGAAATTTCACGGCGTGGGCTTTACAAAATATCTTGGCCGTACTGATTAGCTCTCGGGCAATATCCATATCCCCGGTGTGATTACATCCTATTTCTGCGATTACCATTGGGTCATTCATGCTTTCACCTTTACTCATGAGTTACAGGATAAAATATCTCATTCCTCTATGAGGGAAAAGACCCTTTCGAAATCTAGGGAGAAAAGATATTGCAGTGCACTGTTTTCATGGTATACTCATAGGGTAACCTTTTTTATGGGGGCGTTTATGGCAGTTTATAAAAAAGTAACCGTGGAGTCTGCTGAGAAACATCTATGGGGTAATGCCGCCTCGTCCCGTGTTCTTGTGGAACACTCTCATGTTAGTATTGCGCAGCGTAGTTTGTCTTCAGGGTTGCGGGAGGTTGCGCACTATCATAGAGCGGCATGGCAGTTCTTTTATATTCTTTCTGGAGGGGCAACCCTTTCTGTCGATGGTGAGGAAATTGCTCTTGAAGCTCAAGAGGGGATTGAAATTCCCGCTGGAGCGACGCATCAGATGCGTAACACGGGGGAGGGAGAATTGCACTATTTGGTGGTTTCCACGCCGGATAGTCGCCATGATCGTGTGGAGGTATGATGGGAGTGCCTTCCGTTCCTCTTTTAACCAAATTTAAATCGGCAAAAAAACTAGGTATCCCAGCCCATGAGTTTGAAATATTAGTAAAAAGTGGAACCATAACACCGCGAGTACATGATAAATTTGGAGAGCGCTTCGGTGCAGATGATCTTGAACGTGTATATCAAGCAGGAGTTCGTCGTGTCCTGAAGGAGGCGGTTGAACGGTATCGCGTTATGCTTCAAGAACAGAAAAAAAGAATGATGGTCTTGCTCAGCTCTGTATACAGTCACCAGAAGATTATATCCGTGAATTAATTCAGTCGGTACAACAAATTGTATATGAGGGAGATTATTATCCTATCCCCTTGGCAGACGTACCCTTTCTTTCAAATACTGACCTGTATGTGCGTGATGCAAAGGGGGAGATGCAGTTGTACAAAAAGGCAGGGGTTGCGGTGTCTTCATCTCGTCTTGCAGAGTATCGGCTTCCGCAACTTTATGTACATAAGCTCAATTTTGAGAACTTTTCCTTAGATGTGCAGGCAGGGTACATTGAGGGGCTGAAAGAAATCTACACTTCTTATAAGAATACTGCAGAGAGTCAGAAGCAAAACTCTGAAAAAGAAGCGCAGGAAGATGTATTTGATCTCTTAGGACGACTCTATGAAAAGCTGGGGCGTACCCCCACCCCTGATTCATTACAACATCTTCTCCGTGGTGTTACGGAGTTTATTGATAGCACCATTGCTTCTCGCGATATGGTTAACCTTATTTTTGCCCGGGCAAAGCAACAACGAGGGGTGCAACAAAAGGCGGTGTCAAACCTGCTTCTCGCTCTTCATTATGGTCGCCAAAACAATTTTTCTCGTGATGATATTCGAAATATGGCTCTTTCGGCGTTTTTGCAGGATGTTGGTATCTACCGGTATTTGGGAAAACGAGTATCAGAAGAAGAGATTCAAAAACATCCGGAAAAAAGCGCCATGGTTTTGGAACGATGCAATATACAGAACGATGCGATCAAGTATGCGGTACTGGAACACCATGAGCGACTTGATGGAAGCGGTATCCCCTACGGAAAGCGACGGCTTTCATCCTTTGGACAACTTGTTGGTATTATTAGCGAATTTTATGGAATTTATTCAGAAAATAGTGTTCGTGATGTGCGACCGATCCACATATTTCAATATATGAAGCAAGATGTGCAAGATCAAAAGTTTAATCCAGAGCTGTTTAAACAGTTTGCGTACAGTTTACTCTAGGAGTACGGCATGTGCAAAAATGATACCTCTCTTTCAGATATGGTCGATGAATTTCGAGCGAAAGCGTATGAATCTTTTAAAGCACTTTTTTCTCCGGATCAGCTGGAGACAGGTTCGTGGGCATCAAACAAAAGCCTTCGTTCTTCCTTTGATTACATCCTTATTATAAAATCAGATAATGAAGAGTATTCCTCCATTATGTGTGTGGGGCTCGACCTTCATAAAATAGACCAATTTTTTCGAGACTCTGTTGATTCGGACAGGTCGTTAGACCTGCTCAAAGATGCGTTGACAGAATTTGGCAATGTGTATTGCGGGTTGATAAATGATATTCCTCTCTTTTCCAAGAAATACGGTATCTTGCGTCAGCATCCACCGCAAGAAGCGGTAAAATACGCTTTTTTTTCTACCATGGATAGTGCTGTTGAGGGGTATCTACTGCTTCCTGAGTATGGTGAAGAGCTCTATGTTGGTTATGGAATACATACCAAAAACAAGGCAGAACAGAAACAGGTGTCAAAGGAGTTCTCCACCCTGTTTGAGGGATTGTAAGGGGATGCGTATATTTTTATCTTACCGCAGTGACCGTGTGGGAAAACGTATATTTACGTTTGTAAAACGGTTTAGAAAGGTACGGTATGCAGGAGCAAAATATACGAGTTGGACAAAAAATAGCGGGTTTCATCCTTCAGGATGTACAAACGGTTACAGAGCAAAATAGTGTTGCTTACACACTTACCCACGAGAAAACAGGCGCGCAATGTATCCATCTGTTTAATACTGATGCGAACAATCTTTTTTCTGTTGCCTTTAAGACTCCGGTCTTTGACGATACAGGGGTTGCTCATATTTTAGAGCACTCGGTTCTTGCAGGATCGAAAAACTACCCTCTTAAAGACCCGTTTAAGGAAATGTTGAAAGGGTCCATGCAAACCTTTCTCAATGCCATGACCTATCCTGATAGAACGGTGTATCCCGTTGCCAGTCAGGTTGAACGGGATTACTTTAACTTGGTAGATGTTTATTGTGATGCTGTTTTTAATCCTCTTTTGCGTGAGAACACCTTCCGTCAAGAGGGGTGGCATTTTGATGTGCCCGAACCTGATGCCCCTGTTTCTATAAAAGGTATTGTCTATAATGAAATGAAGGGCGTTTTTTCAGACTTTCACAATAATGTCGCCCGTAAGATGCTTTCCGGTATTGCTCCGGGGACAACCTATTTTCATGAAAGCGGTGGTGATCCTAAAAAGATTCCCGATTTAACGTATGAACAGTTTTGCGATTTTCATGGGCGTTTGTATCATCCTTCAAATGCATATTTTGTACTGTATGGAAACATTCCTACAGAAAAAACATTGCAGTTTGTAGAAGACCGATTTCTTTCTTCTTATGAGCGGCAGGATGTGGATACATCTATCGGCGTTCTTGCTCCGTGGAATAGCCCGCGCCAAATGGATATTACCGTTCCGGCCTCGCGGGAAGATGACGGTTATGCATCGGTGTTGCTTAATTGGTACTGTCCGGGAGTACTCGATGGCTATGAGGGGTTAATTGGAGATGTGCTCAGTCACTACCTTTTTGACGGGGAAAGTGCGCCACTCAAGCGAGCTCTTCTAGATAGTGGTCTTGGTGAAGATCTGGACGATATGTGCGGATATGATAATGATCTTTTTATTACGGTTTTTACGGCCGGATTACAGCGAGTGCTTCCCCAAAATTCTGAAGCTGTGTTTTCCTGTATTATGAAAACTCTTCAAAATATTGCGGATACCGGCCCAGACCCAGAACTCCTCGAAGGAGCTATTCGTCGGGTGGAATTTACTTTGCGGGAGATTCGTGAGGGCGGGGGGTACCCCCATGCTCTGCAGGTTGCAACCCGTATTCATCGTAGCTGGATATATGGGGGTGATCCTCTTACGCATATTGCCTATGAGACGCCCTTGGCACAACTAAAGAAAAAGCTGGCGGAGCCGGGAGCTTTTTCAGCTTTTATTCGGCGCTTTTTCCTCGATAATGACCACTGTCTGCGCATGGTTGCCGAAGGCAGCAGTGCCATGGGTGAACAGCTGTCACGGCAAACAGAGGAGCAGGCGACTCGCCTCAGTGCTGATTTTACAGAAGAGGATCGTCATCGCTATCATGAAGAAACAAAGGCGCTTCTTGCAGAACAACAGCGTGCGCACACCCCTGAGGAGCTTGCCGTGTTGCCACAACTTGATAAGAGTGATATACCTCTTGAAAATGAGCTTGTGCCGTGTCAGGAGGAGCGTATTGAAGGTGTACAGATGTATACCCATCCTGTATTTACGGGCGGAGTGTATTATCTTGATTGGGCCTTTGATATTTCCCGAATTCCCCATAACCTCATTCCATTTTTCCCCCTCTATGCCTCCTATATTACCAAGGCGGGAGCAGGGGAGTATACTACGGCAGAGATGGCAAAGCGACTCAACCTGGTAACGGGAGGGTTTTCCTGTAATGATACGATTATTGAGGATGGTGAAGATTCGGACAAAATCCACGCGCGAGCAGTTTTTTCTGGAAAATGCTTGCGACAGAATGTACCGGCACTATTGGAGGTATTTGAAGATGTTTTTCTTCGTCCAGACTTTACGGATACCACCTTGGTGAAAAATATTCTTTTTCAGCAGGTGAATCAGTATGCTCACTCCATTGTAAGTGCAGGACACTCCTACGGAATTCGTCGTGGCTTAGGACAGCTCCTCCCTTCGAAACAGCTTGATGAAAAATTGAACGGTATCACGCAGTATCGTTTTATAAAAAAACGAACCGAAACGCATGACTATGATGAGATTTTACGTGCCTTTTCACAGATTCACAAGGCGTTACTCACACGGGATGGGTTGTTTCTCAGTAACACCTGTACTACCCCCGTTGAAGACGGAGATATGCTTTCGCGGATTATTCGTGCTCTTCCAGAAAGCAGTGAGGAGACGACATCTCTGAGTTTATTGGAAAACAGCTCTGCCGTAGCTGTTGCTGTGAACTCCTCTGTAAATTACGTGACACAATCGTGGAAACTGCCACATTTTGCCCCTTCCCTTGTGGGAACTTCCTATATTCTCGCTCGACTTCTTTCTACGGGTCTTCTCTGGGATACTATTCGTGTAGAAGGAGGGGCGTATGGTGGTATGGCGGTGTTTTCCTCTGCTCAGCGGGGGTTTTCCTTAGCGTCGTATCGTGATCCAAATCTGGAAGATACCCTGACGCGGTTTGTAGGGGCGTTGAAAACCTTGGCGGAGACGGTCACCCAAAGTGATGTTGATCGGACGATGTTTGCAGTGGTATCCAAGTTTGATGCCCCCCGTGGTCCCCATGCAAAAGGAGTAAGTGAGTCCTTTGCTCGTGTTACGGGTAACAGCCCAGAGCGGCGCCAAGCATTTCGTGATGCTGTTCTTTCCTGTACTGCCGAGAAGGTTTCTGATCTCTGTCGGTATCTCCTTGGATCAATAGAGCAGAGCCAAGTGGCAGTAATTGCCAATGAAGAATCAATACAAAAGGCCCGCGATACAGGGCGGGCCTTTGCAGTAGAGCAGTTATAGTGCCTCAGAGTTGAATGGAGATTGCCTCTTCCATGCGGAGAGCTTTCTCCTGTGCTTCAGAAATTGTTTTACCCGTTGACAAAAGCACTCCCATGCGGCGTTTTCCCGTAAGGGAAGGTTTTCCAAATAGCCGTAGGTCTGTCCCCTTTTCTGAAAGTGCCTTATCTATTCCGGAGAAGACTGCCGTCGTAGATTCTCCCTTCACAACAAGGGCACGAGATGCGGCAGGGGTATATTGAATGATTTCTGGTATGGGAAGACCAAGGATGGCTCGAGCATGGAGGGCGAACTCAGAGAGGTTTTGAGAGATGAGAGTCACCATACCTGTATCGTGAGGACGTGGTGATACCTCGCTAAAAATTACTTCCTCACCTGATACGAAGAGTTCTACGCCGAATAGGCCATATCCGCCCAGACTCTCTGCCACTGCTTTGGCAACTTCTTGCGCTCTTGCTAAGACCTTCTCTTTCATGGGGTGTGGTTGCCATGATTGTGCATAATCTCCATCTATTTGAACATGCCCAATGGGAGGACAAAAGGAGACTCCTGCAGAGTGGCATACCGTAAGGAGGGTTATTTCATAGTCGAAATCGACAAAACCTTCTACAATAATCCGTCCGTTCCCTGCACGTCCGCCCTCCTGTGAATACTGCCATGCTGCATCCAAATCATCGGGAGACCGAAGTATGGATTGCCCCTTACCGGAGGAGCTCATTATGGGTTTTACGACCGCGGGATATCCAATTTCTTCAAGAGCATCTTTCAGTTCTTCCATAGATGCAACGAATCGATAGGGTGAGGTGGGGAGGTTCAGGGTTTCTGCGGCAAGAGTTCGGATACTTTCCCGGTCCATGGTGATGCGTGTAGCCTTGGCTGTAGGGATAACGGTATACCCCTCTGATTCAAGCTCAAGGAGAGTGTCCGTAGCTATGGCTTCTACCTCAGGGACAATGAGGTCGGGTTGCTCTTTCTCAACAATGGCACGAAGAGCGTTGCCATCAAGCATGGAAAAAACAGAACTCTTTTGTGCAACCTGCATGGCCGGAGCGTTTTTGTAGGCATCACAGGCGATAATTTCAACGCCATAGCGGATCAATTCTATGGCAACTTCTTTTCCAAGCTCACCAGATCCAAGTAGAAGTACTTTTTTTGCTGTTTTACTTAGGGGGGTTCCCACGGTTGTCATATTACACCTCCAAGGATATTTGACGAAAAAATAAACTATGCACCACCGCAGGGTGGATATATTTCTATACGGGGAAAGTCCCTTCTTGGCAGGGGAGCATGCCCTGTGGTGTGAGGAGGTGAGTTACAAACTCATCGTGAAGAGCTTGGGGTATTTGTGAAACAATTCCAGCAGGAAGTGTTGGAGCAATGCGTGGGATGTTCTGTGGTATTTTTGAAAGATATCTATCATAATAGCCGGCCCCACGACCAAGGCGCCCTCCCCTTGTATCAAAGGCAATACCCGGCACAATAATGCAGTGCGGAATAGGGGTGTCACTTGTAGAGCACGAATTCTTCGGTATCGGTTCTAAAATACCGTATCGACCGACTCGGAGATCTTTATGCGTCGCAACGGGGAAAAAGAATAACTCTTTTGTGGCGGTAGTTTTGGGCAGAAAGAAGAGCTTCCCGTCACGCCGGCATTGATCCCAGAGGGTGGTTGTTTCTATTTCACCACCAAACGCCTTGTAGGCGAAAATATGGTGGCTGTTTTTGTAGAGGGATGAACAGAAGAAGTGGTCCCACATCTGTTTTGTTTCAGCACCCGAAATAACTGAACTGCCGAGACAGTTCAGCATCTTTGCGCGCAGGGCTTTCTTCCTGTTTATTGTGCTTCTAAAAGGTAGTATTTTTTCTTTCCTCTCTGGACAAGAAGGTACTTATCATTTACGAGGTCATCTACCGTAACCATCCGTGATTCCTTCTCAATACGTTCTTTATTAAGAATGACTGCGTTTCCTTTAATGTCACGGCGGGCTGCCCCTTTCGATGGGAATAGTTCTGTGCAAAGGGTTAACAGAGAGATAATGGATACTCCTGAATGAAGCTCATCTCGCGAGATAGTACCATGAGGAACACCGGAGAATATGGATAAAAATTGCCCTTCCGTAAGAGAGCGTAGTTCCCGTTGCGTATTGTTTCCAAAGAGTATTTTTGTGGCAGCAAGGGCTGTTTCGTAGTCATCACGGGAGTGTACCATGCAGGTTACTTCTTCAGCAAGACGTTTTTGCATGGGGCGTGTATGCGGTGCAGCGGCATGCTCTTCCACTAAACCTGCTATTTCTTCTTGGCTGAGCAACGTGAAAACCTTGAGATATTTTTCTGCCATGGCGTCTTCAACATTGAGCCAGAATTGATAAAACTCATAGGGACTTGTCATTTCCGGATCAAGCCACAGTTTTTGTCCCTCTGCAGATTTTCCAAATTTCGTCCCATCCGCACGTGTCACAAGTGGTGCCGTGATAGCAAAGGCATCACCGCCACCCATACGACGGATAAGCTCGGTTCCCGCTGTTATATTACCCCATTGGTCAGATCCGCCAAATTGCACAAGACAGTTTTTCTCTTTTTTTAAGTGATAGAAATCATATCCTTGCAGAAGCTGATACGAAAACTCCGTGTACGACAGGCCTGTTTCAAGGCGATTTTGAACGGAGTCTTTTGACATCATGTAGTTGATGGTAAGATGTTTCCCTACATCACGAAGGAAGTCTAGGAAGCGGATATTGCCAAACCAGTCGTGATTGTTCACGATCTGTGCAGGGTTTTTGGTCGCGGAAAAGTCGAGGAATTTTTTCAACTGTTTCTTAAACTGCGTCAGATTATATTCCACTTCCTCAGTATTCAACAGATTTCGTTCCTTTGACTTTCCCGATGGATCACCCACAACACCCGTAGCGCCACCCACAAGGGCGATGGGGGTATGGCCGGCTCGCTGAAAGTGAACCATAAGCATAATCGCAGCAAGGTTCCCCACTTGCAGGGATGGTGCACTGGGATCAAAACCGCAGTAGCCAGTTACTGTCTCGGTGGAAAGCTTTTCTTCTGTCCCAGGAGTCATTTGGTTCAGCATGCCTCGCCATCGCAACTCTTCAATAAAATTCATTCCCGTATCCTCTTCGTTTCAAGGAGTAAGTGCCATATCGTTATTCTTCAAAAATAATTTATTTTACTACAGGAAATAGATCTTGCTCGGAAAAGGTTGTGTAATAATTGCACAATACGTACAATAGATGTATATTAAAAGTACACATTGCAGATACACAGGTATATTCAGGGAGTTTCTATGAAAATGAAATCGGACAAGAAGTTTGTGGCTGTGCTCATCCTTTTCGTGTTTTTTATTATGGTAAGTGTTGCCGCTAACCTTACACCAGATCATTTTATTGAAGCGATTGAGCAGGTGCGTGATACTCAGCAGCGTATTTCAGATGTAAAAATAAAAAGGGGGCAGAGCCCCCCGGAACAATCGGTTGTGGGTAGTTGTCTATTTGATACGCAGATATTCCACAGAAAGAGAGCTTTCTCCTCCCACTTCAGGGTTTAGCTGTGGCACAAGGTACAGGGCGCTTACATTTTCCAGAAGTAAGGGGGTTTCGAGAGACTCTTCCGGTGCCCAGTCTGGTTGTTCAAAGTCAGCAATGGCTACGGTTGCCGTAGTTATTTCTCCGCTTGGAGGAAGAACATATTCGTAGTGCGCATAGGTGGCATCTCCTTCGTAGGAGAAATCGCTTTGGGCAAGTTTCAAGATAAGCGGTGCGTCACACTGATAGGCAATCTGAACTGTTTCTCGTTCAATAAAGTCTGCTTCTGTTGTCGCGATGAGTTCAACGTAAGGCCATTCTTCTCCTGTTTTCTCCGTCATGGTAAAATGTACCGTGGCACCGTCCTCCGAGAGTAGAGCGTCTCCTGTATCAACAATAGATCCGAGAGTGTCTGAGGTGGCATACCACGTAGCCCCGGAAGTAAGCAGGTTGTATCCAGGGTCAAAGGAGTGTTGTGCCTCCGACTCTTCAGCTGCTTCCGTGGAGGGAGTTTCGTCAATTTCAATCTCCGGTGGAGTTTGCTCGCCACACGCAAAAAGAAGAAGGATACCGATAAAGAGAAAAGAACATTTCATAAAACCATCCTGTTGAAAAGTGAATATTATTTGGATAATATACTATTTCGAAGGGAGGATCGGAGGTATGTAATCTACTTTTTTGCAAAAAGGATTGACAAAACTCTTTTCTATGGTATATATTGTACACACATCGCGGGATGGAGCAGCCAGGTAGCTCGTCGGGCTCATAACCCGAAGGTCGGAGGTTCGATTCCTCCTCCCGCTACCATTTATTTATATGATCACCAAGCAATTTTGTTTTTATTTCTTCCCTCGTAGTACGATGGGTACGGTTTGCTGACTCTTGTCAGCTGATGGTGCAAAGCAATGAGAAGTATCACGTAGGTATAAAAAAAGGTCTCTTTTAAAAGAGACCTTTTTACATGTCAATTCTTGTCAGCTTATGCTTCAATGCGAGCAACAGCTTTAGACAATTTTGATTTTTGCGTGTTAGCCTTGTTGCGATGAATTACATTGCGCTTTACCGCTTTATCCAGCACGGAATATGCGGTCACCAAGGCACGTTTTGCATCTTCAACAGACTCGGCACGTTTGACGCGCTTTGCGGCTGTCTTTACTTCAGAGCGTACTGCCCGATTTCTGACACGTGCTTTTGCGCTCACTTTCATTCTCTTCTTACATGATTTATGCTGCGGCATATCCTGTATACTCCTTATGTAACATCAATTCCGTGGAAAAATAAACCATGTTTGAATTGAATGTCAAATAAAATGTTATAATGATTGATATTTGGTATTCTAAAAGCGTATTTTTAGAGGTGATTACTCCAAATTCGGGAGATTATGAAACTTTTTTGTACACGTTTTGCGGATATTTTTTTTCTCCTTCGTCCGGTACTTTTAATACCGGTTTGGGCTGTTCTGTTTCTTGCTGCCATAACGGGGGCACCCCTTCCTCTTTTTTCGGGCATACGGGAAATTACCCCTGAGTTTTGGTATCTGTTCTTTTCTTTTTCTGCTGTTGCTGCTGCGATTTTCGTTCTGAATCAGATACGAGATATTGAGGGAGATCGAGAAAATAATAAACTATTCCTTCTTCCCCACGGGCATATTTCACTCTTTACGGCATGGGTTGTGTTGCTTGTTTCCACGGGGATATCTCTGCTTGTTTCTGCCCTCTTTGTAGGGAGCTTTGCCATGGGATGTATTTTCTTCTGTTTGCTCCTTGGGTATGCCTATAATATGCCGCCCTTTTCTTTGAAAGATCGCCCTGTGGGTGGGCTTGTTGCAAATTTTTTAGGACATGGGATTTTAACATACTATATTGGTTGGTATGGAATGCAGTACGGTGAGTTTGACTCTGTGCTTATGGGCTTTGTGTATGCGATTCCCGCAGGGTTTGCAAATGCTGCGGTGTATGCTGTTTCTACAATTGTTGACATGGACGGGGACGCTCGTGCAGGGAAAACAACCCTTGCAGTAAAGTATGGAGAGCGGAGTACTGTCTGGGTTGGGTTTTCCTTGGTTTTGTGTTCCTTTGGCACATCCTTTCTTCTCCCCCATAATGCCGTGGTAATGATTGCTACTGCTGGGGTTAGTGTACTTGTCTTTATATCGCTTCTCATACGCTATTCCCGTCAGAGGGTTTTTTCTGCCTTTCGCTGGCCTGTGGCATTTCTCTCCATATGTATTACCTTGTATATTCCCTTTTATGCTCTCTTAGTTGCAGGGGTTGTTCTGTGTAGTAGGGTTTACTACAAGCATCGCTTTTCCCTCTGTTATCCTGCTTTTGGGAGAGAGCGATGATACTTCGCAGTGTGGCTGACTACTTTTTCCTGACCCGTCCTGTTGTGGCGCTTCCCGCACTTGGCTTTGCTCTTTTTGGATACCGTATTGCCCAAAATGATCAGGGAGCAGGGAATAGCTGGACGGGGGATGCCGTTGTACAGCTTCTCCCATTCATTGCGTCTGTCCTTGCTGTATATGTGATAAATCAGGTGCAGGATCGGCATGTTGATGAGAAAAATGGGGGAGTACCTCTTCTTCTCCTAACAGGGATTTCCCATAAGGGGGCGCGTTTTTTTGCTTTTTTCTTGCATCTGTTTCTCTTTTGCTGCCTGTGTATTGGGGTAATTGGGGAATCTTTTTTGTTCTTTCTTGTCTCTTCTCTTGGGCTATGTGTACTGTTTTCGTCCGTGTTATGCTACGGGACGCCCCGTGGTTGATTTTATGACAAATGCAGTTGCATATGGCGGTGTAGCCTTTCTTGCGGGAGGGTATTCTGCTTCTCTTTCATTAGACAATACCCTCGATCTATTGCTGCATACGCCCCCCTACATTTTATATATGGCTGCAGGATCTATTAGTTCAACCCTTCCTGATATCTCAGGAGATCGGGACGAAGGCAAGCATACCACGGCCGTTGTGTTAGGTGCCCGGAATGCACATCTGCTTGCTTGTGTGTTGCTTCTAGGGGCAATTTGGTTATTTTATCTTCAGAAAGATTTCTTTGGTATGTGGATTGCCGTGAGCGCACTTCCGTTGTATCTTTTATTTTTAGTATATCCCACAACATTACTCATGGAACTGGTTTATAAGGTTGGTGGGGCAATTGCCATGGTGGCAATTTCCATGGTATACCCCCTGTTTTTTATTGTTGGAATTACCACATTCATTTTTACACTTCTTTATTTTAGGATGGTGCATCATGTCTTGTATCCTTCGCTTCGTTCCGATTCAGAGTAGTATCGTTCTTCTGCTGGTACTGGGTATCACTCAAGCCTATACCATTTCTGAAGAAGAAGTACGTAACGCCGCTATAATTAACGATCTTTTAGTAAACTGTGAATTTGAGCGTGCGCGAAGCAGAAGTGACTCACTTCTCATAGAGTCTCCTGAAAGTATACTGTATTACTATATGGGTGTTGCCGTAATTGGGCTTGAATCTCTTGATAGAAATGAAGTGGTTGATTTGTCACGTTTTGAGGAAATTTATACTGCTGGTTTGAAGCGAGTTGCTGCGGCGCAACGGCGCACGTCCGATGTGGTGATGTTGGAGGGGTTTCTTCAGGCGTCATACTTTTCGATACTTCTTTTGGATGGGCAATATGTGCGCGGAGTTCGTCAAGGCAGGGGAGCCTTAGATCTTATCAAAAAAACAAAGGAAATGAATCCTCAAAATTTTGATGCAGATTACTTTATTGGGTTTTATAGTTTTGCTCGCGGTGAGCTTCGTAATCGTCTCCGTTTTATGTTGTTCTGGATGCCTGATGAAATTGAAGAGGGGCTTGTTGCGCTCCAACGCTGTATGGAGCATGCCCGTTTTATGTCTACGGCAGCAGCCATGGTGCTTGCCGATGTGTCTGTTCGTGATGGACGGCTTGAAGAAGGGCGAGAGCTTTTAGATTCTCTTCTTGTGGAGTACACAGACAGCCGGTTTCTTTTGTGGACAAAGGCGCGGTACTATGAAGCTCTGGGGGAATACTTTCTTGCGGCTGATGTATATGGCGATCTTGCTCATCGATATGTTTCCGTATCTTTTTATACAAATGCCCTTAATACGGCAGAGCATGCCATGGATCTATATGAAAAAAGTTCCTATCCCGCTGAATCTGCATTGTATGAATTAGCCCGGACAATTACAGAAGGAGTACCTCGACGTGGTCTTTCTCGCGGTGATACCCGTTTGTTAGATGCCTTGGAAAAATATTTGTAAAGGAGATAGAATGATTACTCTTGATTCCCAGCGGTGTGATTCTTGTGGTACCTGTGTGGCCGTATGTCCTGTCGCTGCAATTTCCATGGAGAAGCAGCCCTGCATTAATTCATCCTGTATTGGATGTCAAAAATGTGTCCTCCTTTGTCCTTGGGGGGCTCTTTCTGCACAGGCGAAGGCAAAGGCATGAAAACATTTCGTATCTGTGATGACTCCGTGTTTTGTGCCGATTCTATGGCCTTGAATTATGTCGGAAATGGGGCAACCCTCGTTATTCCTTTTGGTGTGTTAGAGTCACTGCGAAGAAAGCAAACTTCGAAAGGGGTGGAAGGACGGAATTGTCGTGAGTTTTTCTCCTTGTTGAAACAAAAGGAGCTTGAAGGATGTGTTGGCACGGCTATCCAGGGGGATACGTCTATTCTTATATGGCGTGAGTCTAAGCAGATTATGAAAGAAGTGACCACCTTTCATACCACCGATAATGTGAGCTCATGTCTTGTTGCTGCTGCCTTTGAGCTGGGTGAGGAGACGGATTGTAATACCGTGATCGTAACGGCCAATAGTTTGGTTCATATAATTGTGGGCTCTTTTTCCCTGTCTGTGGAATATTTTCGCCCACGACCCTTCCGGGCAGAAGATGTATATCCCGGATGTGGAGAGGTGCAGCTTTCTTCCACGATGGTTTCTGCCCTTGCGGATGGAGATGTGGTTCCCTTTTCTGCAGCTCTTTTTCCCAATCAGTACTATAAAGCGTACAGTCCGGATGGTGCGTATGCGTATGGACGGTATGATGCAAAAAGCCATTCCTTGGTTCCATTACTTCCTGCTGCATCCACTATCCCCGGGTGGATATCGCCGCGAAATAGCGAGCAAACCTTTGCCCTTGATGCGCTTTTAAACGATCAGATCTCCTTAGTATCCTTAGTGGGACAAGCAGGCACTGGAAAGACCTTGCTTGCCTTGGCAGTGGGATTATATAAAAGTTTGGATGATATGGTGTATAATAAGGTTTTGGTTTCGCGGCCAACCATGCCTTTGGGAAATGATCTCGGTTTTCTTCCCGGTTCAGTGGAAGATAAACTTGGCCCGTGGATGCATCCCATTGCGGACAATGTGGAGTATCTTTTGAAAAATAAAAAAGTGGGACGGGCGAATTTGCGTAATTTTGAAGACCTGCTTAATATGGATTTTATCGTAACGGAGCCACTCAGTTTTATACGTGGACGATCAATTCATAATCAGTTTCTCATTGTTGATGAAGCACAAAATCTTTCCCTCCACGAGTTAAAAACAATTCTCACAAGAGCTGGAAAAGGGACTAAAATAATTTTAGCGGGTGATCCCTATCAGATTGATGCCCCCTATCTTACCACAGCGACCAGTGGTTTTGTGCAAATTGTAAAGAAATTTAGGGATGAATCTATTGCTGCTCATATTACTCTCAAGGCGGTAGTACGCTCTATTTTAGCAGAACGTGCTGCGACAATTCTATAATGTGAACTTTCCCCTTTGTAATGTTAATTCTGTTTTATATCAATAGTTGCTCATTTTTTTGATATGTTTACACGTACTTTTTGTTATGGTAGATGCGTATGAAAAGTATATGGTTCTGTGCTATCTTTAGAGCAATGGGTATGACAAAAAAGGAGAACAAATGGGTACAGATGCATCATCAAATAGGGGAGGTCAAGAGATAGCGCAACTACGTCAAGAAGTGCGTATGTTGAAACAAATTCTTCAAAATGAACTTACGCGACATCACCGCGACTTCCTCACGTATCAAAAAGAGAGTGATATGAAATTTGCGAAGCTGTATCGCCTGTTTCGCATAGAGCAGAAAAAGAATCTTCAAAGATATCGTGCGTGCTCCTCAGAAGTGGAACTCTCAGGTGAAGAAAAGTATACTACAGCGGAAGCATGGGGTGGGCGTGAGGCAAAGAGTTTAAAAGCAGGGGAGGACAATATGCGATATCAGCAAATTGTACCTCCTCCATCACATCATAGGAACTATTGTAAATAGTCCGGTACCCTAAAGACATCGGCATACCACTGTCCACCATCTTTTTTTAGGTAGAGCGTGTTGTCAGTGGCTTGGCCGTCTTCCCAGGTTGTTCGTACAACTAACCGTGCTTCAGTTGAATCAATTTCTTTAGTAAGAATATCAACGTCTGCTTCAGCAAAATGAGATACGACTTCTCCCGCAAACTGGTCTTCGAATTGCTCTAAAAACGCCTCTCGGTCGTCCTTGTGAATAAGACGAGCCGCAGCAGTGATATTGCCGTCACGCATGGCATCGTAATAGGAATGTACTATCCCTTTTGGAGATTGATTCTGATTTGTACACCCTGCAAAAAAAAGGATAACAGTAGAATACAGAAGGAATTGTTTCATATAAGATCCCACCTTTCTATATATGAAAAATTACAAATACGTCTAATAAATATATATAATTTTACCTAAAACAGTAACTGTTGTATGAATCGTTGAAACTCAAGAGGAAGCAGTACGGTGTTCCACAGGTTAAACCAAGGAAGAAATAGAGGTCGAATAATTAGCTGAGAGAAAAAGGGATACCCAAACCACTCCAGTAAAAGCAGGACAAGAAATATCTTGGGCAGCTCACGGGAGTAGCGTGCGTACGTAAGGGCTTTTTGTTGCGGAAGAACTCCTGTGAGAACAGTGTAGCCGTCAAGGGGCGCTATGGGAAGCAGATTGAACAAGGCAAGACCAAGACTTATAATGTATAAGAGCAAAAGAAATATAATAAGGTGACTCATTCCCTGCGAAGCTGCTGCCGCCCCTCCTCCCATGGAAATAGCCCGAAGCCCGAATCCAACAAAAACAGCAGTTGTTATATTCGACAAAGGTCCGGCTAATGCCACTTTAACCATATCTTTACGGGGCGATGTAAGCAGTTGTGGCTGCACCGGTACAGGCTTTGCCCACCCTATCGGGCCAAAGAACAGCATAAGTGTTCCCAGAAATGATAAGTGCGGAAGTGGATTAAGAGTGAGTCGTCCTGCATGAGCAGCTGTGGGGTCACCATTTTTATAGGCAACAAATCCATGGGCATATTCATGCACTGTCAAGGCAATGAGTATTGCGGGTATTCTCAGGATGGTAAAGATATCCATTGGGAAGCATGCCTTTTAAAGTCCGGGGCTCATAAAAGAGCCCCGGAGGAGTGTATTATTTATCAATGGGCCATTTCTTATTTAACTGAATAAGCACTGGTGTGGCAATAAAAATTGAGGAGTATGTCCCTGCAATTACCCCCACCAGCAAGGCGGCAGAAAAATATTTTAGTACATTTTCTGTTGGGAGAAATGTAACAAATATTGAGGTTACCACAAACAGAGTGGTAATAGAGGTGATAACTGTTCGTGACAAGGTTTGATTTACACTAATATTGAGCGTGTCAGACAAGCTAAGAGATTTGTCTTTATGCTCATTAAGATTCTCCCGGATACGATCAAAAAGAACAATAGTATCATTGAGCGAGTATCCCACAATAGTCAGTATTGCCGCGATAACGGGAAGAGATATCTCCCAATTAAATATTGAGAAAATACCTATGGTAATAATGATGTCATGGACAAGGGCAGCTATGGCGCCGATACCGTATGCGAGCTTAAACCGGAAAGCCACATATAAGATGATTACCAATAGGGAAAAGGCAATTGCCTTGAAGGCATTTGCCGTAAGTTCCCGTCCAACACGGGGGCCAACAACCTCGGCGGAAATTTCACGATTATGGAGTAGGTTCGGATAGATATCCTGTAATTCTGAAAGTATAGATTCACGGACTTCCGCTGCATCATGTTCTCCCTGACTTACAATAATCTGAAGATATGCCGCATCAGCATCTGAAAGGGTTTTGAGTTCATAGTCTGCGAACTGCATTGTTGCAATACGCTCTTCTACTCGTTCCCGGTGCTCTGCGATATCATCAGTATCAAAGGGTATCGTGAGGCTTACACCACCGGTAAAATCGATACCAAAGTTTGGGCCTCCACGGAGAATAAGGGAGGTGCACGTAAGAAGAATCAGAAGTGCAGAAAAAATAAGTGCACTTTTGCGTTTTCCAATAAAATTAATATTAAAATTTGTCGTATACATAAACTATACCTTCACTTAAATGCTGAGTTTTTTAAGGGCGTTCTTTTTTCCAAGGTAGTCAATTACAAAATGGTATACCATTTTTGTAAAGACAAGGGCTGTGAATAGAGATACAAAGATCCCGCTGATAAGCGTAACAGCGAATCCGCGAATTGGTCCCGACCCAACTTGATAGAGAATAAAGGCGGTAAAAAGGGTTGTAATATTGGCATCCATAATGGCAACAAAGGCTCGGTCGTAGCCCATATCAATCGCCTTAGATACGGTCTTGCCAGCTACCAATTCTTCCTTAATCCGTTCAAAGACAATTACATTTGCATCTACGGACATACCGATGATCAATATGAGACCTGCTATACCGGGGAGAGTAAGGGTTGCACCAAAACTTGCCATGATTGCAATTACTAAGATTAAATTCAGAAGAAGGGCGCATACTGCAAGAAGCCCGGAAAGTTTATAATAGAAGACCATAAAGAGCAATACCATGGCAAGGCCAAAAAGAGCTGCATTGAGAGCTCTTCGAACTGCATCTCGCCCGAGAGATGGTCCCACCGTTGTTGCTTGTTCTACCACAAGCGGGGCATCAAGGTCGCCCGATTCAAGCACAATAGCCAGTTGCTGGGCTTCTTCCCGCGAGAAATTTCCCGTAATTGAAGCTCTCCCAGAGGGGATACGCTCATTAATGTTTGGGGCAGAGTAGACAGTGTTGTCTAAGACGATAGCAAGTTGCCGTCCCGTATTTCTCCCCGTAACCCGACCAAACTCACGAGCACCACGAGGGTTGAATTGAAGTGATACTTGGTAACCGATTCCCTGATGTGCAGGCATTGCTTCTGCTCGTTCAAGATCCTTGCCGCCCATACTGGGTTCTGCCGTAAGGTAGTAGAGACGATAAATCGGGCTTCCATTTTCTGCACGAAGTGTATCGGTTCGTCCACCTTGTTGGCGAATTTCGGGAATGTTGCTCCATCGAAAAACGCCACCTTGCAATGCTCTTTGTACCCCAGGGAGAGCTAAGATAGAGTCAATGCGTGGTTTGGCAGAAGCAGGGGCCTGTGCGCTCATCTCATCGATATGGTAGATAAGATCGGAAAAGGTTGCGGTATACTCATCGTCGGCAAGATCTTCAAGATCCTCTTCCGCTACAGGTTCATCGTCCAATAGGTCCAGCTCATCAAGTTCGTCTAACTCATCTGCAGGAAGGTCTTCTTCAGCACCGCGATGATCTGCCACCGCCAGGGCTCGGTCAACATTGTCCAGTATTTGTTGAATGCGTTGATTTTCGTTGGATCGTACTAGGTGAAAATTAAGCTGGGCTGCTCGAGAGAGCATGTCGCGGGCTATTTCTTCATCACTGAGTCCGGGAAGTTCGACAATAAGGCGTTCATTTCCTTCTATCTGAATAATTGGCTCTGTCAGACCCAAGGCATTCACACGGTTTTCTACAACGGTGTAGACCCGATTCATGAGATTTTCGTCTTGGCGGATTCGTTCTTTTTCTTCCTCGGTTGCATGAGAGGTGTCTATACCGAGGACCATGCGAATACCACCCTGTATGTCAAGGCCGAGATTCAGGATTTGCCCACCCAGCCGAGGGTTTTCGCGAAGCATTTCTTGCTGCACCTCGGGAGATTCACGATACACCCTGAATGAGGGAATAAGAAATGCAACGGCCATTACACAGAACAGCAACGTAAATAGTAAACCCCAAATGTTGCTTTTTTTCATAGTGTACCTTTCATAAAACTGTTGAGTTTGTCAAATAATGTGGTAAAATACATTCACTTTCTCTGTATATTCAATAGGAGGTCTTAAAAACTTCTATGTGTGATATTCAGCATTGATTTTTACATAGTCGTAACTGAAATCGCAGGTATGTGCCACCGCATGAGTTTTGTGGGCAGAGCCGAGATCTATTTCAATGGTTACCGCTTTCGTTTTGAGATGCTGAGAAAGCTGTTCCGGGGAGAAATCGGTTGGTCTTCCCTGGGAAAAAACCACGGTGTCAGCCAAGGTTACGGTAATATCCTTTTCACGGCATTCGGCACCGCTATACCCAATAGCACAGAGAATTCTTCCCCAGTTTGGGTCGTTGCCAAAGAGGGCTGTTTTTACAAGGTTAGAATTTGCCACAGCCCGTGCTGCCATGCGGCAGTCATCAAAGGTGTTTCCTCCGTAAACATGAATTTCTACACGCTTAGTTGCCCCCTCTCCATCTGCTGCTATTTTTGCGCATAGAGCATTGTAAACGGTAAAAAGAGCACTTTGCATAATTTCAAGATCTTTTTCGCAAGAGATGCGAATCTTTGATTGACCATTGGCAAGGGTTAATACCATGTCATTTGTGGAGGTGTCACCATCAACCGTAAGATTGTTAAATGTCATCTCCACAGCTCGTTTATGCAAATAGTTTAAGTCGTCTGGAGCAATCTCGACATCGCTTGTGATGAAACCGAGCATGGTCGCCATATTTGGTTGAATCATTCCAGCCCCCTTGCATACTCCGCCTATTCGGGCAGTGCCGGTAGAAAATTCAACCTCTATGGCATACTCTTTTTCCACAGTGTCCGTGGTGAGAATTGCCTGTGCAAAGTCAGTTGACCCCTCTGGCATGAGAGCTGCTACAGCATGGGGCGCTGCATCGCAAATACGTTCAACGGGTAAATATTCACCAATAACGCCGGTGGAGGCAGTAAGGATTTCTTCTGGAGCTATGGACAGTTTTTGGGCAAAGGTTTCGGTGATGGTGGCTACATCGTCAAAGCCACGTGATCCTGTGCATGCATTGGCGTTTCCGCTATTACAAAATACAGCCCGGATATTCTCTGCCGGGACTTTACTCCGGTTGATTTGCACACAGGGAGCGCAAATACGATTTTGCGTAAATGAGCCTACTGCAACAGCGGGGTGACTACTGCAGAGAAGCCCCATGTCTGTTTTGTTTGATTGTTTTATGCCGGCTTTGCTGCCACTTGCTGTAAATCCAGCGGGGGCAGTAATTCCCCCAGGTATTTCCGTGTAGGTGATTTTTCGCACTAAACCTCCATGGTCACTCTTTTTTATGGGTTATAAAATAACAGTTGTAAAACAAAAGGGGTATTATATAATTTATTTACAAACACAGGAGTATCCTATGCGTAATAGCTTATTACTATGTCTTTTTACAGTGTGTGCGCTCACTGCTTACGAGTATCGGATTGAGCCCTTTGATAATCTTTGGAATCTGTCCAAGCAGTATTATGGGGACGGATTTCGTTGGGAGAAGATCTGGGAGCATAATCCCTACATCCAAAATCCTCATCTTATTTACCCCAACGATATTGTATACATTCCCGGTGTAGGGCATGTACAAAACGGTACGGTTATTCGTGACGACGAAGGAAACTATCGAGGAGACTCCTTTGCAGAAGCTGTAGCAGGGTTACGTGCAACCTCCGCAGAAAATATGTCACAGGGAACGGATCACCCTACTTCTTCTTTCTGGCTGCGAAGTGAAGCACCAGCGGCCTTTGACTTCATGCAACACCCGTTCTTTTCTCATCGAATCCCTACCATTGCGCAGGGGGAAGAATCAAAGGCGGGTGAAGTGTTGTTGCGACGAGACATGGGTACAGCACGGCACAGAACTATTCCTGTACGCTTCAACAACCATGAAGATGTTACAGAAGGGCAGTATTATTATCTTGTTGACACTGAGGATACTTTCCGCCATGCAGGGTTGGGGCGTGGCCGGGTGGTTCAGCCTGTTGGTTTTGGACAGGTTGTACAGGTTGGTGATACCCCCGAGGATACCTCCTATGTGCAGGTAGAGGCAAATTGGGAAGTGGTTTCGCGAAACAGCAAGCTTGCACCTTTTTCTCCAGACGCATCAGTACGTCTTACCGGCGACTTTGAATCTGTTGATTCTGTAAAAGCTGGCCTTGTTACTCGTTTGCGTACAAGCCCTCTGGTGCATCCTTACGAATTTATTCTTGTTGATCAGGGAGCTGAGGGAGGAGTCTCCATGGGCGATCTTTTTTCCTTGCGGGATCTCCGTTCAGGCCGAGAGGATCAACAAAAAATAGTAGCAGTAGCTGTGTCTGTACAGGATGATACGGCGACCCTCTTCGTTATTCATGTTGGTGCGGCAGAACCTATTGAAGATTTTACCTTTGTCCGTTTTGGAAATATTAAATAAGGAAACCTCCGCTCTTCCGCCTTGTTTCTATGCTGTGCAGTAATATATATTGCACAGCTGTATATTTTATACAGTAAGGTTGTGCAGTTTTCCTTACTAAAAGGGAGTGCTGTACGTAATTAAGAACCGTAAACAAATCTCAAAATAAAATGGTAGGGTATGGCAAAAAAGAATGATAAAAGCATGTTCTTTGTAGAGGAGGGAAGCCTCGGTTTATATCTCAAGGACATTGCCAAACATGAGTCTCTCACTCAGAAGGAAGAGCAGGAGTGTGCTCGTCGTATTCGGAAGGGTGATAAAAAAGCGGTAGAAACGTTGGTTCGAGCAAATCTCCGTTTTGTTGTCAGTGTTGCTCGTAACTATCAGAATCAGGGGATGCCCTTGGCAGATCTCATAAATGAAGGTAACCTTGGGTTGATTCGTGCTGCCTATCGCTTTGATGAAAAGAAAAATTTTAAATTTATTTCCTACGCTGTATGGTGGATTCGTCAAGCCATATTGCAAGGTCTTGCGGATCATTCACGAATTGTGAAGGTTCCCTTGAATCGGGTTGCTACAATTCATAAAGTGGGAAAAGCCCGAGTGCGTTTAGAGCAAAAATATCGTCGTTTGCCCAACGACAAGGAGATTGCTGACGAACTTGATATTCCCGAAAAAGAAGTGACCTCGACACTTAAAATCAGCAATCGTCACGCCTCTCTTGATTCTCCCATTAAAGATGAGAATGGCGGAAGCCTCTTTGATATTATTGGGAATGAAGATGTTGAAGATACTGATCAGCGTGCCATGGATACTTCAATTACACGGGAAGTGAAAAAAGTTCTTGAAAGCCTTACGGAGCGTGAGCAAAACGTGGTATGCATGTATTTTGGTATCAATGAAGATACGAATTACACCTTGGAAGAGATTGGTCAGCAATTGCAGATTACTCGTGAGCGGGTGCGTCAAATTAAAGATGCGGCATTGCGCAAGCTCCGGCGCTCGGGGAAGGCGCAGAAGCTTATCAAAAATGCCTTGTTTTCGTAAGAAATCAGTTGATTCTGCTGGGTACGTTGTGCTATGAAGCGTATTCTTAGCATCTTGTTGCTTTTTATGGCGTGGGGGTGTGGGGCCTCGGTGGATCCTCCTGAAGAGGAGGTGCTTTCTCTTTTTTTGCATGATATATCATCTGTGCCGTCTCTCTATTCATATCAATACGATGATTCTCTTCAACATCTCAGTGATGAGGCTGTATGGGAGTGGTATCGGCATGTTCGGTTCACGGCAATTGACTATCATGAGCAGGGTGAACATGCTTTAGCGGCAGCATTTCGCCTGAAGGCGGCAGAAGCTATGGTGCATTTGCATCGTGTTGATATTGCTGCATGGCAATTTAATAATGCGGGCAAACATTTACTCGATCTTTTCGAAGATGCCAAATCTCAGCATAGTGATGTCTCTATGGATGAGCTCCGTGATACCTACGGTATTTTTCTGACCTTAGCAAATCTCTATTTTACTACCGCCCATGAATTTACGTATTCTGCGCCAGATAGGGAGCGATCCCGAGTGATTGCGGCAAATCGTGCGTATTTAAAAAATATGGGTGTGGAACAACGGAAGGATTCTTTGTGAAACTCTTTGTCAATTTTATAACACTTTTGCGGTTACCATGTATATCTGCTGTGGTGATACTCAATCTTTTTTGGAACCCCGTTGAGTATCCTGCTATCTTTATTTCCACCTTGGTTTTAATCGCTCTCTGCGGCATAACAGATTATCTTGATGGGTATTTGGCACGACGTTTTTCTGTGGAAAGTAATTTTGGAGCCCATGCAGATCCCCTGTTAGATAAGTTGTTTTTTACAGGTATCTTCCCCGTACTTGTTTTTTTGGCCGCCTTAAATTGTGATACCTTCCATGCTCTTTTACTCGTTTTAACGACTGTGGTGTTTTCATTTCGCGATCAACTTGTTTCTTTTTTCAGAATGATTGGAGATCGTCAAGGTATTTCGCCTCGAGCATCAATGTGGGGTAAGTTGCGTACTGCAACGGCATTTCCCGGAATTATTCTTATCTATTCGTATCTTGGGTTTCCCCATGAATATGGTTCTTTTTTCGTTCCCCGCGGTTTTATTATTGCTGTAGAAATGTATCTTATTACGGTAACCTTGGTGACATTTTTCCTCTATCTCGTACAATATTTTCCTGCCTTGCGTAGGGAAATGGAGTAAGGGTGGAGTTTCTTACATCCTCCGAGACGTTTCTTCTTGATCTTGATGGAACGCTCTATCTTTCTGGTGAGGTGTTACCCGGGGCGTGTGAGTTTGTACACCGCTTACATAAATCAGGACGTTCATTTTTTTACCTCACGAATAATTCTTCAACCTCTCCCTCGGTGTATGAAAAGAAGCTGATTTCTTTAGGATTTCCCGTGCCCCCCAATACGGTACTTACCTCAGGAACTGCAGCAGCCCTTTTTCTTACTCGGCATTATGCGCAGTCGCGTATTGCCGTGGTTGGTACACAGGCCTTGCGTCAGCAACTTTCTTCGGCAGGTTTGTCTATATATACCGAACCCTCTCACGCAGATGTGCTTCTCATGGGATATGACACGGAGATTACCTACGATAAAATTCGATGGGCATGTGGGATCGTTGATCGCGGCATTCCCTTCTTTGCCACACACGAAGATCGCCTTTGTCCGCATCGGTTGGGGTGTTTTCTCCCTGACTGTGGAGCGATGACCAATTTAATTACTGAAGCGACCGGGGTAGAACCAACATATTTAGGTAAGCCCCATCAAGCCATGATTGACCTCGTATTTCGGTACTGCAATACCGTTCCGGGAAAGATTACCCTTGTTGGTGATCGTCTCTATACCGATATTGCCATGGCACATTCTGCGAAGATGAACTCTCTTCTGGTTCTTACGGGTGAAACAAAATTAGCCCCGAGCACTGGTCGATATCTGCCTTCAGGCGTTGTAGAAAATCTTCATAAAGCATGTGCGTATATATAAAAAAGGTCCCCTTTCTACAGAAAGGGGACCCAAAAGGCTCAAAGGAGGTAAACAGCCTTTTGAGAGGTCTATCACAGAGGACACCCATAAGCTATCTGCAAAGGATATTTTTTGCTTAAAAAAAAGCAAATTAAAAAAAGTATCAACTTTTCGTAGAAAAAAGTAAAGAGAGATGCTGGTGGTGTGTTTCTAGAGACGCGTCACACAGGATGATACCATGCTTATCTTCCCCGAATCGATCTGTTTTGACGAATACCAACACTGCCCCACATGGAAATTGCGTCAACGGGACATACCTTAATACATCTTCCGCACCCTATACATTTTGTTTTATGTACAATATGTCTTTCTTGATCTGTACCGGTAATGGCTCCTTTTACTGGACAGATACGAACACACTCACCACATCCGATACAGGCTGTACTAATATTTGCCTTGGGACGACTCTGTATATGATCAGAAAAACAGTTTGAGGGGCATTTATAGGCAGAGGTAAGGAAGTTTTCTTCCGTGGTATAATCTAGGCGTGGTAAATTGTCTTTCATGACAGCAGATCCGGGAATTTCAACTGCTTTTACGCAGAGTGTGCAAGCGGTACACCCAACAGAGCAGTATTTTTTAACACGGCCTCCACGGTCTTTGTTATTACAGGCGATAAAGATATTTCGACTTTTCGGCATCATCATAATAATAGAACGAGGACAGGTAGACACACATGCTTCGCAACCAGTACATTTATCAGGATCAATATAGGCAATGCCTGTATCAGTGATGGTAATAGCTTCAAATTCACACGCTTTTACGCATGAGCCAAGGCCAAAACAGCCGTACAGACACTCCTTAGAACCATGGGCTACAAGTTCTGCAGCGTTGCAATCAGGGAGTCCATCATAGACTGCGCGTTCTACGGATCTATCTTTCCCTCCTTTACATTGCACAACTGCCTTATACTCTTCCATTTCCTGTGCTGTTACGCCCACAATTTCTGCTACTGCCTGAGCTACGTCGTTTCCTCCGGCGATACATCCGGTGACCGGTGCCTCTCCTGAAACAACCGCCTTCGCGAATTGTGCACAGCCGGCATAGCCACATGCCCCGCAATTTGTTTGTGGTAATACGGCATCAACTTTTTCTACAGCAGGGTCTTCTCGAACGTGTAATTTTTTGGCACTGATACTGAGGGTAAGCCCGAAAAAGAGGCCCAAAGTACTGAGTATTATAAGTGGCGTAATCACTGACATATCCTTTTGTTAAAAACTCATTCCGGAAAAACCGAGGAAGGCAATGGAGAGTAATCCCGCGGTGATGAATGCAATGGGTAGCCCTTCAAATGGTTTGGGAATTGGGTCGAGCTCTATTTTTTCACGAATTCCAGCCATTAACACTAGGGCAAGGGTAAATCCTCCCCCGGACATAAAGGCATTTACCAAGGCTTCGAAAAAGGTAAAAGATTCTGTGGAAGCTGTGAAATTATTCGGACCGAGATTAATAATGGTAACCCCGAGGATGGCACAATTTGTTGTGATAAGAGGAAGGAAGACCCCAAGTGATTCATACAGAATAGGGGAGTGCTTCTTAAGAATCATTTCAACCAGCTGCACAATGGAGGCAATAACGAGAATGAACACAACAGTTTGAAGAAATACCGTATCCGATGTCTCCAATACAAAGGAGTAAATAGGCCAGGTAAACAGGGTGGCGATAGTCATAACAAAAATAACAGCCATACCCATGCCTGAAGCGGTGGAAAGTTTTTTTGAAACCCCCATAAAAGGGCAGAGACCAAGAAACTTTGTTAATACAAAATTTTCTATGAAGATTGCTCCCACAGATATTTGCAGAACCCGGATAAATAGATCTACCATATCCATTAATGCAACTCCTTATTTCTCAATTTGTATGCCCGTATACCGGCAATAATAAACCCGATTGTGAAAAAACCTCCTGGTGCAAGAATAAACAGTGTCATCGGTTCAAAGGAGGGGATAATCTCAATCCCCCAAAGTGTATTTGCGCCAAGGAGTTCACGAATTGAACTGATACATACGAGACCGATTGTAAATCCAGCACCCATTACCAGAGCATCAATAATAGAAGAAAATATTCCGTGTTTTGATGCAAAGGCTTCTGCCCTGCCAAGAATAAGGCAATTTACAACAATAAGGGGGATAAAAATACCAAGACGTTCATTTAACGCCGGAAAATAGGCTCCCATAACGAGCTGAACAATGGTTACAAAGGTGGCTATAATTATGATATAGCAGGGAATACGTATTTCCGTTGGTATTACATTTTTTATGAGAGAAACGATTGTATTTGCCGCAAGAAGGACAAAGGTTGTCGCAAGCCCCATGCCCAAGCCGTTTTCAAGGGAGGTTGATACCCCTAGGGCAGGACAAAGCCCAAGGGCGAGGGTGAAAATTGGATTTTCCTCAAGGATCCCCCGTTTTAACTCGGAGATGATCTTATTTCCCATGGGAAGAACCTTTCTCAAGAAGTTTAGAATGCAATTCTACTGGTGTAGTGAATAGAGAAGAGAGAACAGCTTCAGTTGAAATAGTAGCACCGGTAATGACCGTAATTGTATTGGTGTCACGTAGATGTTCCTGTTCTGTTTGAGAAAGAGATGGCCATTCAGAGGAAGAACGATCCGCCGTAATCTGAGAGGTGACGGAGAGACCGGTAAATTGATCAGTAAACCATGGCGTTGGAGCACGCTCTGCTGAATCTCTCCCCAATAGGATATCCATCATAGTACGCGAAGAGGGAATTTCGGAAATTCGCGCGCCAAGGCCGGGGGTTTCTTCATGGGAAAGTATTGACATACCGGTAATGTCACCCGATGGGCTAATTCCCACAAGATATTCAATCGCACCTGCGTAGCCCTGAGTTGTTTCTGAAAAGATATACGCTGCAAGGGTATCACCATGTAAAACGGTCCAGTATTCATGGAGTGAGTCCTTATACTGTACGGTATCATGGATAATTGAGTCGTATTCAGGAGCAACTTGGCGAAGGGCTTCCTGTTCCTGTTCTTGGCGTAATTCATACATTTGTGGCGCGGTAGAACGGTTTACAAAGGCGATGGAAAGAGCAGATATGGCTGAAATGACCATGAGGGTTAAGCTGAGGTGCAGAATCTTATTCATGGTTTCCTCCATAGCCATAGACACGCGGCTTCATATATCGGTCAATAAGAGGTGTGAGGCCATTCATGAGAAGTATCGCATAGGTTACCCCTTCAGGGTATCCACCAAATTGACGGATAAGAAAGGTTAGGAGGCCACAGCCGAAGGCAAACACCGTTTGTCCCTTTGCTGTAATGGGCGAGGTTACCATATCCGTCGCCATGAAAAATGCTCCAATGAGGAGACTTCCCGCCAGCACATGGTATAGTGAAAAATATAATACTTCTGGTGAGAAAAATTCATAATTACTTTGCAGTGGAGTGATCCCATAGGTGAGAAAAAAAACGGTTCCTACAAAGACAAAGGGTATTCGTACAGTAATGATTTTACGAAAAATAAGATAAATTCCCCCTATGCAGAGGGCAAGGGCTGAAACTTCACCAAGAGAGCCATTTACTGATCCCCAAAAAAGAGAGGGAAGAGCGTCAAAGGCGTGAGAAGCTGAAAGAGATGAAGAGGCTTCAAGGGGAGTTGCTCCGGTAAAGGCATCAATGGTTGAGGGGGGGGCTGGAATACGACCTCCCATTCCTGCTGATAGATAGGCACTTCCTGTGGTAAGAGCTGGGTAGCTTGCTACAAGAAAAGCCCGGCCTGCAAGGGCTGGATTCATGATATTGCCACCAAGTCCCCCAAATACCCATTTTACCACGGCAATGGCAAAAATGTTTCCCAAGGCGATTATCCAAAGAGGGGTACTTACCGGAAGAGAGAGGGCTAAGAGAACGGAGGTTATAACAGCGCTTTTATCAGAAACTGTACTGGTTCTACGAAGAAGTTTTGTACAGATAAAATGCTCCGTGATACCACCACAAAGCACACTGAAAAAGAGTAGAAAAAGAGCTCGTGCGCCGAAAAAATACGCGCTTGCTACGATTGCGGGTATCAAAGCAATAAGGACATCACCCATAATTGTCGATACAGATCGAACATCGCGAATATGGGGGGAGGAAGAAATATGGTGCTTCTGATTCATAGCGTTCTATTATTTTCCTTTAAGGTCTGTTTACCAAGTTTAATTGCATGGACAATATTAATTTTTGACGGACAGGTAAAGGTACAACATCCGCAATCAATACAGTCAGTAATGTGGGCTTCTTCAAGGGCATCAAACCGTTCGTTCTCAACAAATTTTGCAAAATGAGAGGGGACGAGCCTCATGGGGCATGCTTTGACACAGTTTCCACAGTTGATGCACGGAGCACTTTGTTGGGCGGGAGTTTTCTCTGGCAGACAGAGAACTCCCGAGGTTGATTTTAAAATGGGAGCCCGAAGATCAGCAAGGGCAAGTCCCATCATGGGGCCACCGAGTATCACCTTTGATGTTGCCGAAAGATCCGCCTCACACTGCGATACGATGTCTTGTACTGGAGTTCCAACGGGGATTCGATAATTTCCCGGTTTCTGCACAGTTGGCCCTGTTACGGTAACAATACGTTCAACAAGGGGTTTACCAAGAAGAACCGCATCATGGATTGCCTTTGCTGTTCCTGTATTTAAAACCACCGTTTGAACAGCCAAGGGGAGTTTTCCGTGGGGAACTTCTCTTCCTGTGAGTGCTGAGATAAGTTGCTTTTCTCCTCCTTGGGGATATTTTGTTTCAAGAGGGACAAGCTCTATAAAAGAGTACCGAGATGAGCGCTTTATGGCCCGTGAAAGGGCAGATATGGCTTCGGGTTTATTTTTCTCAATGCCGATAATCGTTTGTTCTGTATCAAGAATGCGCTTTGCTATGGCTACACCGTGGAGAAACTCTTCGGTATTCTCAAGCATGAGTCGATAGTCTGCAGTAAGATAGGGTTCACACTCCGCTGCGTTAATGAGCAAGGTATCTATATTCACGCCCGGTGGAGGGGTGAGTTTCACCGCCGTGGGAAAACTTGCCCCGCCTTTCCCGATAATACCCGCTTCCGAAATCCGTTGTATTAATACATCTGAAGCAGTTTCGTGCCAATTATGAATTGGCGGTAAGGTAACTTCGGTGTCGGAAAAGTCGTTCTCTATTTCTACGGTAGTAATGGTATTTCCCGCAGGATGAGGATAGGTAGCTACCTTGACAACAGTACCCGATATGGAACTATGAACCGGCGCAGAAATCTTTCCCCCTGCTTCACCGATACAGGCTCCTTTGCGTACGGTATCGCCTTTTTTAACTAAGACGCGAGCAGGAGCCCCAATGTGCATTACCATTGGTATGAATACACGAGCGGGAGCAGGAAAAGTGGTGGTTTTCTCAGTAGCCGTATCTTTACAGTCGGGTGGATGTATTCCGCCGCGAAACGTTTTTTTTCTAAAAAACAAGGAAAATCTCCAGGATTTATGGGGTATAGAGCAGTGCCTTTGCTAAGGAGCTACTTGTTTCTACATCACAGAGTGTCTCCACAATGGAAAGGGAAAAGGCAAGGGCCGTGGCCGGCCCGCGTGACGTAATTAGAATGCCATCATGAACTACGGGGTCAGTCGTATGAGTTCCCGATGAAATACGTTCTTCAATGCCGGGGTAGCAGGTGTATCGTGCAGAACCGATAACCCCTGCTGCATCAAGGACCTGCGGGGCAGCACAGATTGCACAGCAGAGCTTTTGTCGTCCTGCATGCTGGGCGACCATGTCCAATAGCTCCCTGTTTTCTATCAGGTGCTTTGTGCCGGGGCCCCCTGGAAGCACTATCGCATCGTAGGTAGTATGGCGTATTTTTTTTACGACCGTATCACAGACGATCTGAACACCGTGAGCGCCGGTTACTTTTTTCGAGGAGAGCCCTGCCCGGGTAACACCAATACCAGCCCGGTCTAAAACGTCCATGGGAGTAATTGCTTCGATCTCTTCAAAGTTATCAGCGAGGATTACTAAGGCTTGTTTCTTCGTCATGGGTTCCGTCCTAAGGCAAGTCTTGTACAGTGAGGGGGAAGTGCCTGCAGATACATACAGTGTTAGGTTCGATTTTTGAATTCTTCAAAATCTTTATATATCGTGATTCGTTGAGGAAGCCGAACAGTCTCGAATATCTTTGATATGGGTTCATTCGCCCCAAAAACGCAGACATACCCACCTTTTTGGGAAATACTTTTATGGGCAGTGATAATTTTACCCAAGGCACTTGAATCAAGAAAGGGAACATTTGAAACATCTATGGCAAGAAGGGGATGATCCATTTCAAGGGCTTGATCTATTATTTTTTGGAATGTATTTACTTTTTTAATTGTAAAAGCACCGTGCAAGGATGCAACGATCCAATTATTTACCGTGGTTGTCGAAATTTCCATAAGCACCTCCGTTATTCACTGCAAATAATATAATGTGCTCACTCCTATTGCAAGATCTTTTGTGACACACCCCGTGGTTCACTTGTTTTGAGGAGATCCTTTTGTATGATATGGTGAACCCCGCCCGTGTCGTTCTTGGTGAAACGAATTCGCCCTGTAGCGGTTCGTATGTTCCACTGAGGAGAAAAGAGTCGTAGAGGTGTATCTGTTGGTTTTTCGTTCTTCGAAAGAGAGTATAACCGATATTTTCCTGGAAACTTTTGCTCTAAGGTCTGCTGTATATTTTCAAGCTTTGTCGGTTCTTGCTCCACAACAAGAGTAATATCGTGCGTAGCACCCTGTTGTACCCATTCCCAGAAGCGGTCTCGATGAATTTGTCGTGCGGATGTACCGGTAAGGATAATGAGGTTCTTGCCGGGGGATATATAGGTGCTTCCCCTTTCCTTAGTGAAGTGATATGAATTCGCCTCAGACCCTGGAGCGTAGATGTGAATTGTTGCAAGGAGAAGGGCCAAGCAGATACAGAGTTTTCGTAGTGTGCCCGATGTACCTATGGCACCATAGAGAGCCGTCCATATCAATGCGGTGGTAAGACCTATAGAGAGTGGTAATTGAGAAAGAGAGAGCGTATCGGACAGGTATTTCATGAGGTTGAGCGTATTGGCATCGCTGTGAGTCGCAATTGATTGCAAGAGGATTCCCATGTTTGTCCAGAGGGGTGTGATAATAAGGGAAAGGATAAAAAGTTGTAGGGTAAGGGTGAGTTGTGGAAGCAGAAGTATGTTTGCCCATATTCCTGCTGGGCTAATGCTCTGAAAATGGTATGCTGTGATGGGCCATGTTACGAGGGTTATCACTGGAGGGATACAGAGAAAACCTCCCAAAGATCGGAGGTGTGAAGGCAGCACCCGTAGTATCCTTTGTGCTGCAATAATAATTGCTGCTGTTGCGCCAAAAGAAAGGTGGAATCCTGCTTGGAATAGTTGGATAGGGTCTATCCAGAGAAGTATGAGTGCTGCTATAGAAAGGGTTGATAGCGGGTGTGCAACGCGTCCTACCAAGGGCGCACCGAGATAGACGGCTGCCATGGTAAGAGCGCGCAGGGTGGCCGCAGAAACACCGACCAACGGTACAAAGGTTCCCAGTATGATAAGGGCCAATGTTCGAACAATGCTTCGAGGTAAAGGGAGAGGACTGAGGATGGTTGCGATGGTGATAAGGAGCATTCCGATGTGAAGCCCCGAGATGGCCGTAATATGCATTATTCCGTAGGTTGTAAAAAGTTCTTCGACTTTTTCGGGGAGCCGATAGCGTTGGCGTAAAAGAACCGCTGCATAATAATCTCGATGCGCTACAGAAAGAGCTTCGATACGGTGGCGTATATATTGATACAGTGTGGAGAGATGATTTTTGTTTTGGTCAATCGATCTCTCTATTTCTCCCCGTGCCACGATATTCCTACTTCGGAAGAACTTCTTTTCATTAAACCCCCATGGGTAGGAAGACGTAGATTGTGGTGGGGTGAGGGTCAGAGATACGGTCCGTTCTTCTCCTGGTGTAAGAGGTTTTTGTATGCTGGGGAGGTGGATATTTCCGAAGGATGTTCGTACAATTTGGCCATACCGGTATTCTCCCCGATAGAGAGGGGGAGAGTGAAAACGGAGTGTTGTTTCCTGCGAAGTGTCTACGTCAATATCCTTGATTCCACGAAGATATGCAGCTTCACGGGTGGCATAAACCCCTGCTCCCAAGAGAAAAAAGAGAAGAATGATATGGGGACTACGGGGTAAAAGGGAGATAGCAATAAGAGCTCCCGCACCAAGGATGATCCTTGGAATGGGGATAACAAGATGCAGCGTATGGGCTATAATAATACCTGCGGCAAAAAGTATAGTTGCCACGGGAGGTTTGTAGAAGGTCAATACACTTGTTTTATTCTTCTTTGTGCACATGATGGTTGCAAAAATATGTATCTATGATAATATACACGTTGTTGGTAGAAAAATACATACGAGGTAAAAAATGAAAGTATTACTGGTAGATGATTCCAACACCATGCGGAGAATACAGGCAAATCAATTGAAGCAGCTTGGTGTTGATGATGTCGTTCAGGCGGAAAATGGTAAAGAGGCATTACAAAAATTGTCAGAGAATATGCCCATTGATGTAATGCTTCTTGACTGGAATATGCCTGTTATGGACGGGTATGAATGTCTTAAGGCCGTACGCGGAGACAGTACGTATAAAAATGTTCGTATTTTTATGTGTACGTCTGAGTCTGAGAAGTCAAATGTGGTACAGGCCTTGAAAGCTGGTGCAAACAACTACATCGTGAAGCCCTTTACTCCTGACGTCCTGAAAGAAAAGATCGGTTTATAACACGGGAGAGGTACGAGATCTTTCTTCACTCTTTCTTTCTCTGTAAGGAGACTGTATATTCTGACATATACAGTCTCTTTTTTTGAGGATATGCCATGCCGTCGCAAGACTTTTTGATATTAGATTCACATGCCTTACTATTTCGCGCCTATTATGCCTTGATCCGAAATCCCCTTATAAACTCAAAGGGAGTGAATACCAGTGCCTTATTCGGGTTTTCACGATATCTTTTGCATCTGATGGATACCTTTCCGGATGCTCACATTGCTGCGGCCTTTGATTCCCCTGGTCCAACCTTACGGAAGCAACGATATTCCGAATATAAGGCAAATCGATCAGCGGTTCCCGACGAATTAAAAGAACAGCTCCACCGTTCGCGAGAGCTTACCCAGGCTTTGGGAATCCCCTGTTTTCATAAGGAGGGGTATGAGGCGGATGATTTGATCAACGATTTAGCAAAATGGGGGAGTTCCCAGGGGTATACCGTTCGTATTGTTTCAAAAGATAAAGACCTCATGCAGCTTGTTACAGACTCCATACACCTGTTTGCCCCCGGAAAAAACTACACCTTCGATGATATGGGGCCAGAGCAAGTGTTTGAGAAAATGGGGGTATATCCCGATCGTATTGTCGATCTTCTTGCCCTTATGGGAGACTCCTCCGACAATATTCCGGGTATCCCCGGTGTTGGCCCCAAGACTGCTATAAAACTCTTGGAATCATGTGATTCGGTAGATGTGCTTCTGGAGGACCCCAGTCGTGCGCACACAAAAAAAATTGCGGAGAAAGTACGTACACACCGCGAAGAACTCATCCTTTCCCTTGAGTTAGTTCAGTTTCATCATACGGGCATTACCCTAACTCCGTCCAAAGTTGTTCGTCAAGATCCCGCCCACGGGGAAATACAACGTCTCTTCGACGAGTTTGAGTTTTCCAGTTTGTTTACACACCCCTTTTTTCAACGCCATCCTATCACAACAGAATCTGCCCTGAGCTTTTCTACAACCATTCTACGTGACCCGGAAGAGTTTGCAAAAATTTGTGCAGACATAGAAACGGAGGGGGTTATCGCCTTCGATACGGAGACAACTTCCTTAGAGTGTCATGAGGCAGAGCTTGTGGGGTTTTCTCTCGCCTGTTCCTGTGAAGAGGGGTGGTATATTCCTCTGGGGCATGAAAATGGTGAAAATGCTCCGCGTGAGAAAATACTGCCCTTGTTGCAGGCTCTTTTGGAAAATCCACGTATTGAAATTGTGGGACAAAATCTTAAATATGATATGCAGGTATTATACAAGTATGACATTACCATGGAAGGTCCTCTGTTTGATACCATGGTTGCTGCGTATATTCTTGGTCCTGATGATGGTCCGTTCAATCTAGAACATCTTGCTCAGACATGGCTCTCTTACAGAATGCAACCTATTGAAGATCTCCTTGGATCAAAGCGTACGGGACAGCTCTCTTTTGCTGCGGTGGAGCAGGATGTTGCCGGGGAGTATGCCGTGGAGGATGTTGTTGTGCCTCTCTGTTTACGCAAGATCTTCATAAAGAAATTGACCGAAATGTCCTTGGAAAATCTCTATTACTCCCTTGAAGCACCTCTAATTTCTATACTTGCATCTATGGAGTATACCGGCATATATTTAGATGCATCACACCTTGCTCAACTGGAGGATGAATATTGCAAGGGTATGGAAGATCTCAAGGACGCTGTCTTTACGCAGGCAGGGGAGGAGTTTAATTTAAATTCCCCCAAACAGTTGGGCCATATCTTATTTGAAAAGCTGGGCCTACCCAAGGGGAAAAAAACAAAGACCGGGTATTCTACTCGGGTTGATATTCTCGAGAAACTGGCTCCTACCTTTCCCATTGTGAAAGATATTCTTGCGTATCGGGAAAAGCAAAAACTGTATTCAACATATATCCGTGCCCTACCGGAGAAAATATGTGGATGTACGGGACGTGTTCATACCAGTTTTATGCAAACAGGAACCGCCACGGGGCGACTGTCCAGTAAAAATCCAAATTTGCAGAATATACCTGTGAAGACACCGGAAGGGCGTTTGATTCGTTCTGCCTTTGTTGCAGAAGCTGATCACGTACTTCTTGCGGCGGACTATTCACAAATAGAGCTTCGTCTTCTTGCCCACTTCTCACAGGACCCCGTATTACTTGAGGCGTTTCATCGTGGTGCCGATATCCACCGGGAAACCGCCGCTGCATTTTTTGATGTTCCCGTGGAATTTGTTTCCGAACAAATGCGTCGCACGGCGAAGATTATTAATTTTGGCTTAATGTACGGCATGGGGCCATATAAGCTTTCCAATGATCTCAACATTCCCTTTGGGAAGGCTCGTGAGTTTATTCAACGGTATTTCGAGCGTTTCTCAACCATAAAAGAATTTATGGATCGGGTGGAATATGAGGCAAAGGACCGGGGATATAGCCAAACCTTACTGGGAAGAAAGCGCTGGATTACCGGTTTTACCGAATCAAATCAGCATCTTCGCGACGGAGCACGTCGCCTCGCGGTGAATACTCCCGTCCAAGGAACTGCGGCGGATATTATCAAAAAGGCCATGATTGATATTGCTGCACAACTTCAGAAAGAATCCTATGATGCTCGTCTTATTCTGCAGGTGCATGATGAACTCGTTTTTGAGGTATTACAAAGGGATGTTCGTGCGGTAGAAGAGTTGGTTGTAGAAAAAATGAGTAGTGCCGTATCACTTTCTGTACCCTTGGAAGTATCATCTCACTATGCACTAAATTGGAGTGATGCGCATTAGATTGTTTTCTTGAACACCTGCTTTTTCCAGGAGAAAGAGCCGAAGACACCGCGAAAGACAGAGTAGAGAACGATGCCGAGTTGCAGAATAGAAGCGGGAATTATGGCCCAGCCGTGTGCCGGAAGAGATACTTGAAACAGGCGTGCCCCAGGAATAAGAAAAAAAGATTCTCCCACGATCTTTACCATGAGCAGCAGAATGGGGGTGTAGGGCGACCAAAGGCCTATTATGGCAGGGAGTAGGGAAAGCGGTATTGCAAGATAAAAGAGGAATATCGCTCCTAAGAAAAGCCGCTGCATCGGTGCATAAAACACGGTTTTAGATCCCCAGCGGGCACGTTGATTTAAGAGTTCCCGCCAGGTATAGCATGGGGTTGTTTGTACGCGCACATCAGGGGAAAGGCAGAAGTGTATTTTTCCTTCTTTTTTCTGCCAGAGATGTTGCAGAAGGAAATCATCATCGCCGGAAACGATACGATGAGTTGTTTCCAGCTTTTCCAGTTGTTCGTACGCCCTTCTTCGGTAGGCAAGGTTATTTGCATTCGAGCTCAGGGGAAAGCGCGCACCTATTGCGGCTGCCCCAATAATATCATAGGAAAGAAAGTCGACATCTTGGTATGTCCTAAGAAAAGGGGAACTCTTTTCAGCAAAGGTATAGAAGGTAATACCTTGTACTAAGGCCGTCTTTTCCTCTCTAAAGGGGGCGGTCATGGTCTCAACCCATCGCGGAGGCACAAGCGCATCAGCATCAGTTTGGAGCAGTATTTCAGAGTGAGATTGACGAATTGCTTCTGTCAAGGCATGTTTTTTCGGGCATACACCCCCAGGTATGTCATGAATCGTATACGTGGAGAGGTTTTTCATGGTACGCATGTACCGTGCTATTACAGCGGCGGTACCATCTTCAGAACGGTCGTTGACAATAATAATTTCATTCGGAGGAATACTCTGTTCTTTTAGGGAGTCGAGAAGATGGGGAAGGGTTGTTTCCTCGTTTCGCGCAGCCACTAATACGGCTACGGAAGGTAGAGCAGCCCCTTTTTTATGGGAAGGCATTTCAAAATTCTTTTTTCGAAGCCCCCGTGCAAGAAACAGGCATAGGGCGAGATAGATGAGAGAGAGTATAAGGGGGAGTATCACGGTGATACTCCCGCAGCTATTATCGATTGAAGGTGTTCATGAAGCTGAGCCATCTCATCTTTGGTAAGGTTTTGTGGGTGTACTGGGGCGTGGATTTGTATGGAAACGGTGCTTGGTCTAATGCGGCGTGTTTCTTCAAAAATGCGAAAACTTCCAGAGATACTCACGGGAATAATGGGCACCTTTGATTTTGTAGCAAGTTTCATACTTCCTTTCTTAAAATTCCCCACACTTTTCCCTTTGCTTCGTGTTCCCTCTGGAAATATAACCAAGGGGTTTCCTTGTTGCAGTCGCTGTGCCCCCGTAGTAATAACAGAAAGAGCTTGTCGTGTACTGCTTCGGTCGAGAAACAGCACTCCAATTGCTTGCATCCACCATCCAATGAGGGGAGTTTTGCGCAGCTCCTCCTTGGCGATAAAGGCAATATTTTGCGGTACTACCGAAAGGATAAGGGGTATATCAAAAATACCTTGGTGGTTTGCTATAAGGCAGTATCGGTTATCTTTAGGAAAATGCTCTTTTCCATGTACCTTAACCCGGGTTCCGGTGATGAACAGTAACATACGAGCCCAAAAGTGAGCAAGAATGGTTGTTAGCCAGATACGTTTCCTATGGAGGTGTAAGATATGTAGAATACCGAGAGGGATAAAAAAGGTGACACTGATGAGCATAAAAAGAGTAACAAAAAGAAGAAAAAAGAGGGTGTACAGAGATGCGATAACAGGCATGGTGGATTCCTTCTTATGATTGGGTAATAAGTATTGCACCTACGGTAATACAGAGGGTGCCCGTAAGTAATTTTATAACAGAAAGGGTTTCATATTCTTTAAATAATATGAGGCTGAGCAATGCGGTAATCAAGGCGTTTGTGGCGGCAAGAGAGGCAGAGACAGACATGGGGAGATTGAATACCCGTACACTATAGCTCATGAGAAATGTCCCAAGGCCCCAGAATATGCCAACGGAAATCCCCCCCACAACTCCGCGCAGGGAAAAGGAGGAGGATTCGGGAATAAGAAGGGTTGTGCCCAGACCTGTTCCAAGTACTCCAATGCCCGCAAGAATCAGGAGTCCTTGCGGTGTGACCCCTTTTTCAAGCACATACTTAATACCCGTAAGGGCAAATCCGATAAGAATGGCCGGAAGAATACCTCCGGCAAAAATGCTTTTCATTCGATTCCTCCAAGGGTGGCCACGGGGAATATATATTATTCACTTACAGGGTAATAATCTCATATCCCTTTTGTAGATACGCCTCCATTGATGGGTGTCCAGACATATCAGCACCGAGGGGGAGCTCTTGTTTTTGCGCTTCTTCAAGGGTGCCGAGCTTCGCACAGCATGCTTTACAGACACAGCTTAGCAGCTTTTTATCGATGATTGATCGATATGCCTTGTGAAAAGGGGTTTGTTCTTCGTTGAGTTCTTTGAGAAGTGAGCACGCAGCCCCTTCTATAATAAGGATTGCATCATAGCCTTTTTCATGAAGATCAAGGACATTTAGCATGGCGTGCGCAAAACACATAAGGTTTCCATTAAAAGCGAAAAGGGCTGTTTTCTTCATTGCTGCTCCTTTGAGGACAAAAGGGTTACTATTTCATTTTGTAATATATTGTGGGAGGCAGGTTTTTTAATAAACCCAGTCCGTTCTAATTTTAATAGACTGGAGATGCGCTCAGTGTCGTAATATCCCGAATGTATCAGAATGGGTATGTCTGCTCGATGATTGCGTAAGTGAGTGAAGCATTCTTCACCGCTCATTTTGGGCATAATCATATCAAGAATGACCAGGTTAAAATCTCCCTGATTTTTGAAAATTTCAAGGGCTTCCCTGGCATCCTGGGTTGTTGTAACGTTACAGCCCATTTTGGTTAGCATGTGCTTTAGCACCATGACAATGGAAGCTTCATCGTCAACCACGAGGATTTTCTTTTGTGTAAGATCAATGGAATCTTCTACTGTGTTGGAGGAAGACAGCTGTCTTTGTGTGGTCTTTGGCTCTTCCATGAGGGGTAGATACAAATGAAACACCGTACCTTCTTCTTCAACGGATTGCACAGTCATAGTTCCCATATGCTTTCGTACAATACTAAAGCATCGGGTGAGCCCGAGGCCTTTTCCCTTTGTCGAATGAGAGTGAGAAAAGAAGGGGTCAAAAATTTTATCCAGGTGTTCTTTTTTTATGCCGCAACCGGTATCACGCACATCTATCTCAATATACTGTCCCGGTGAAACAGACTGTCCAGGTATTTCAGAGAAAGATTCATCAAGCTCAACAGTTCGTGTTTGTACTTCAATATGTCCACTATGAAGAATTGCCCGTTGGGCATTAATAATGAGATTGGAAAAGGAATTAAAAAGTGCTGTGTGATTACCGTAAACACGGTGAGATGTGGCTTCATATTTCTCCGTAAGAACAATTCGTGTGTCAAAGGAGTTAAAAAGTACTGCTTCGGAAAGTACTGAGTGTATATCTAATTCAGATCGTTCTGTAATTCTATTATGAGAGATATCAAGAAGCTCTTCGGTCATGGCAATGGAGTTTTCTATCCCTTTCTGTATAATATCAAAGAGTTCGGGGAAATCTTCATGGGTAATATCCATGAGACGTATAAGATCTGCTGCTGATTTAATGCTGCAAAGGATATTGTTAAAATCATGGGCAATTCCTCCGGCCATCTTACTTACCGAATCCATTTTTTGCAGTTGCATTTTTCGCTTTGATTCTGTGGTCTCTATGGCAAAAAGATACACACTGTTTTTATCAATGGGGATAATAATCAGTTTATAGAATGCGTTTTGAGAGGTATCCCGTAAGAGCACATCGTGAATTTCCGTATTTTTTTCAGCATGGCGAATACTTTTTTCAATATTCTGTTTCGGATCAGCAAAGATGGTTGAAATAGAGTGCGGTCCTGTTGTGTAGTCTGCAAAGGCGTCGTGTTTTTCCCACGCAGGATTTTGTAATAAAATATGCCCATGAGATCGATTAACAATACTTGTAGGCGTTGCCGTTCGTTCAAAGAGGAGACTTAATTTACGTTCTGCCTTTTTTCGTTGACTGATGTCAAAGAGGAGCGTAAGAATTTCCCGTGGGCCGTGGGTCGTACTTCGCACCAAGAGAGTTCGGGGAGAGGATTCGTTTGTACGGAGTTCACACTCTGTTATACTGCTTTCTCGGAGCGTATCTCTGATATGGTGATACAGGGTATCACGATCAGCTTCGTGAATGCATGCGCTCAAAGGTGTATACGTGATATCCTCTTTGGTTTTTCCCAAAATTCGTACCGCCTCGCTATTTGCATCACGAATTGTATAATCAAAATCGACAGTTAGATAGGCCGCTGGTGCTTTATGAAAGAGAGTGCGATATTTTTCGGATGTTTCTTCAAGCTCTTGCTGAGTAGTGCGGAGGGCCTCGTTTTGATGTTCCAGTTCAATTTGATGAATGCTGAGTTCCTCTGCGAGGTCTGTTATGTCCGTAGAGATATGCGGAGAAATATCTTCCTTCTTTTTCTGTAAGAGTTCTTTGGCTTTTTTACGTAGTTTGTCCGAGGCGTTGCTCATTTCATATCTCCTTCACTCGTTTCTTCTAAGATAACGATGCCGGCAATGGTTTCTATTTCTCCATCTTTACTTTGCTTCACAATGCCGCCAATATCATGATATTGGGCATAAGAGCCGTCTTTTTGTCGTATTCGGTAGCGTACGTTATATTCCGCACGCTTTCCTTCCATATGTTCCCGCATGGTGTTCATCACCATGTCTACATCATCTGGGTGGAGCAGAGAGACCCACCCTTCATAGCCGGAACCAATATCGTTGCAATCATAGCCAAGCATTGTTGCTTTCCCCGGACTTGTTATGACACGGTTCTCCTGCACATCCCACTCCCACCACGCAAGATTCCCCATCTCCATGGCTCGATTTAGACGGTCACGGGTCTCTTCTTGATGACGACGCTGAATATAGGATTCTGTTGTGTCCATGAAGGAAACAATGATACCGTTGACAGCATTTTCACTGTCTCGGTATGGAAGTATTTTTATGGTGTACCATCGTGATGCATCCATCTTGATTTCTCGGTACACTTCTGTGAGTGAACGCGAAACTGTATGAATGTCTTCGAGGAATTGGGGGTATATTTTCTCCGTGGCAAGCTCTTCAATACTTCGACCAATGTCACTTTTTTGCACATGGGTTATTTGCTCAATTACATCGGTGTACTTACGGATTCGCAAGGAATTATCAAGAAAGAGGCTTCCCACATGTGTCGTTTTTAATACATTTTTGATATCGCTATTAAGCTCATGGAGTTCTTGTATTTTTTCTTGATGTTCTGTATTTACTGTATAGAGTTCTTCGTTTACGGACTCCAATTCTTCATTACTACTTTGTAGCTCTTCGTTAGACGCAATAAGCTCTTCATTGGATGTTTGCAACTCTTCATTTGCACTTTCCAATTCTTCGATAGTTGCCTGGAGGCTCTCATCTTTTTGTTTGAGCTCTTCTTCAAGAGAGGAAATCCGTTGGCGGTAATTGTGTACGAGAGAATAGTCTTCGTGCAGAGTATCTGTATCTGAAGTAGGCGCGTTTAGAGATGGGGTCTCCGCAAGAAAGGAGATGCGATAATAGGTATTGCCCTGAGTGTTCGTTACGCGCTGTACGGAGAGAGTTACTCGCGTATTGTTTGTAAGAGCGATATTGGTGTAGCGGAGTTCTTTCTGGGTTGTTTCTGCTTTTTTAAGCAGGCTTGAAAGAGCAATGGCAAGAGAATCATAGCGTATCATGGCAGTGATGCGTAAGTTCATTTCCCCCGTGGGAATGGATATATAGTCGCTACTATCAGAAAGGGTGTATACCAGCCTCTGGTGCGCATCGGTGATTACTGTCGGAGGCAGCAAAGGGGCTATGAGAGCGGTGAGGGTTTCACTGCGTATGGTGCTGTTATCATGACCTTTATTTTCATGAGGGCGGTAGAGCTTTGTTTTCTTGTCCTTCATGGGGGTAAACGTGTTTTGTATGAAGGGCAAGCGGAGGCGTTCCTGCAGGGGGAGTCCTTTTTTATATTTGTAGATCTTCCATTTTGTATCCATTGTTTCAAACCCCTCAACCATATTGCCAATGGCTTCACTGCTTCCTAAAAAAAGTACACCATGGGGCATAAGGGAGAAGTAGATTAAGTTGAGGAGGCGTTGTTGTGTCTCTTTTTTTAAGTAGATCATCATATTTCTGCATACAATAAGATCGATGCGTGAGAAGGGGGGATCGTGTAATACATCCTGCCGGGCAAAGATGATCATATTTCGAAGAATTTTTTTAACCCGAAATCCCGTGTCTGTTTTGGTGAAGTAGCGTGAAAGGTAGGTGGCTGGAATATCTGAGACAATATTTTCCGGATAGTGTCCGGCACTGGCATAGTCAATGGAATCACTGTCTATATCTGTGGCAAAGATTTTTATGTGTCGCAGACATTCGTGTTTCTCCATGTATTCATGGAAAAGCATTGCTAAGGTGTATGCTTCTTCTCCCGTAGAACAGCTGATAGACCAAACACGAAGCGTGTCGGTTGCTTTTTGTGCAGCAAAAAGATGCGGTATAACATCGGTTCGTATTTTTTCAAAGGCCTCAGGATCTCGAAAGAATCGCGTAACCCCGATAAGAAAATCTTTGTAGAGAAGATGTGCTTCTTTGGGGGTCTTTTCAAGGTAGGCGGTGTAGTCCTCAATACGTGTTAATTGGTTGATCGTAATTCGTTTTTCAAGTTGACGGTAGATTGTACTTTCTTTATACTGAGAAAAATCTGCCCCTGTACGATTACGTAAGAGAGAGAAGATTTTTCCAAGGTGATTTTTGTTTTTTTCAACGGTGTCAGAAATAGAGATGTTTTGTTGTACAAAGGGGTGTTTTGAATATCGTTTGAGGGTTTGTGCGATTTCACCGGGAGAAAGAATGTAGTCAACAATACCGGTTGAAATAAGGCTTTCGGGCATGCCGGCAAAGCGGGCAGACTGATTGTCTTGACACATGATCATTCCACCGGCCTCTTTTATGGCTCGACATCCTAAGGTGCCATCACTTCCTGTTCCGGAAAGAATTATGGCGACGGTTTTTTCTGTACGTTCTGCTGCGAGGGAACGGAAAAAAATATCAATGGGAAGGGTGAGCTTCTTATCAGCGGACGGGGTGGAGAGGTAGAGCCTTTTTTGATAGATCTCCAGGTTATGTCCCGGTGGTATGAGGTATACATGCTGTGATCGTACTTCCAGGTTGTCTTGGGCGTATTGAATTGGGAGATCTGTGTGACGAGCGAGAAGCTCGTCCATGAGACTTTTGAAATCGGGAGAGAGATGCTGTACAATGATGTAGGATGCCTGTATTTCTGGATCAAGATGATCAAAAAAACTTTGCAGGGATTGTAACCCTCCGGCAGAAGCCCCGATGCCCACCAGAAGAAAATCTGATACTGTTGTATCTATGTGTTTAGAGCTCATTATCCCATTCCTTGTAGAGGGGGAGTGTCAGGCACGTCCGAAAATATCGGTAAACTGTGCTAACTCAGCAAAATAGGGAAGGTGAAGCATATCCCAAGTAAAACGGAAATCCCAGTTTTCTCCTACAGTTCCCGGAGTGTTAAAGCGGTACTCACTTCCCATACGAAGGATGTCTTGCAGGGGGAGCAGTGCCATGGTGCTCACTGAAGCCAAGGTTTCACGAATAATTTTTCGTGGAATCTCTTCCTCGCAACAGTCTAAATAATCCATAAGGGAGGAACGGGTTTCTTGGTCAAGGGAGGTGATCCATCCCACAAGAGTATCATTATCGTGTGTTCCTGAATACATAACACTATTTTGACCGCAGTTATACGGGAGATACCAGTTGTCTCGGTTCCCGTCAAAGGCAAATTGAAGAACCTTCATACCGGGAATATCAAAGCGCATGCGCAAGTCGATAACATCTTGGGTAATGGTACCGAGATCTTCAGCGATAAGGGGAAGCTCACCCAGAGTTTCTCGAAGCACACGGAAAAAATCTTCTCCCGGGCAGGGAACCCATTCTCCCACTTTTGCCGTGGTACTGTCTGCGGGAACGGCCCAATATGCCTCAAACGCACGAAAATGATCAATACGGACATAATCTGTATAGAAGTGCAATCTCTTAATTCGTTTGATCCACCATGCATAGTTTGATTTTTGCAAGGCATCCCAGTTATACAGAGGGTTTCCCCAGAGCTGTCCGTCTTCACTGAAGTAGTCGGGGGGCACGCCGCCAACCCGCAGGGGCGATCCAGTCTCATCAAGCTCAAAGAGTTCTCTATGTGCCCAAACATCGCTGCTGGCATAGGCCACATAGTATGGCGCATCGCCGAAGAGGTGTACCCCCTTACTGTTGGCGTAGGTTTTGAGGTCAAACCATTGTGATTGAAATATAAATTGAAGAATCCGATACTCCTCAAGTTCTGCATGGTGCTCCTCTTGCCATTTTTCTAAGGCGTGTTTGTCTCGAAGGGAGTAGGGTTTGGGCCATGTATTCCAATCGTTTGTCTTGAAGTATCGGGACAGAGAAAGAAAGAGTACATAATCTTCAAGCCAATATGCTTCTTCAGTGCAAAAGTCCTGATATTCTGGTGTTGGGGTGAAATTAAGAAACGCTCTGTGAAGGAGGTCTTGTTTATAGGAATCAACAGCAGAAAATTCCACATGAGTATTAGAAAAGTTGGGATGTTCCACGTCTTCTTTCCCAAGATACCCCCATTGGCATAGCAACTCCGGAGAAATGAGCATCGTATTTCCCGCAAAGGCGCTGAGAGACATGTAGGGAGAATAGCCGTATCCCACGGGATTTACGGGGCACATCTGCCAAAGAGATTGTTTATGTTCTGCAAGAAGGTCTATCCATCGATACGCATGTGGACCAAGATCTCCAATGCCGAAGGGAGATGGGAGAGACGTTATATGAAGAAAAACACCTGACATTCGTTTCATACTAAGAGTCCTTTGTTGATACTGGCTATAACCATAGCATACTTATACGAGTTTTGCAAGGGATTTAAGCTTTTGCCACGGCGTATAGTAGTGTGGGGCGAAGCGGATTGTATTATGCCGAAAGGTGGCAACAACACCTTTTTTACGGAGAAAGTTATAGAGTGATTTGGTTTTTGTTCCATGAGAAAAGGTAACAATGGGGCTTCCCTGAGCAGGGTTTTCAGGTGATAGTAGGGTATATCCTTTTCTCTTAAGCGTGTGGTAGAGAAAGGCTCGTCGCTCCATGGCGCTGGCGTATATATGCGCAATCCCTTTTTCTTGAGCTATCCGTAAGGCTCTACGATATGCTGAGAAGAGGGTGAAATTCATGGTGCCGCTTTCAAATCGACGTGCTGTTTCTGCAAAGGAGAGGTCTTTCTGTAGCGTTTCAAGAGGGGTTTGTACGGAAAACGCACCGGTTATGACCGGGGTTATATGTGTAAGAAGTGCCGGTTTGATATAGAGGGTGCCGATGCCCGGTGGTGCGAGGAGCCATTTCTGACTTCCGAACGCAGCAAAATCAACCCCAAGAGAATTCACGTCTACCGGGAGCACCCCAACAGACTGGATGAGGTCGGCACAGAGGTAAATAGTATGGGTGGAACAGACCGAGCGGAGTTTCTCTACGGCGCATCGATGCCCTGCAAAATACTGAACATGACTAAGGGCAATCAGACGTGTTTTGTCAGTTATCGCTTCTAATATTGCTTCAAAGGAGGGGGAGGGGTCCTTTTCCGGGAGGTGCCGAAGAACTATGCCACGTCGTTCCAGGTTCTTCCAAGGGTAATAATTGGCAGGATATTCTACGGGAGATACAATTATTTCATCACCGGAGTCAAGGCAGAGCCCTTCTGCGATAAGGGAAATAGCGTGGGAAGTATTCTGGGTGAAGGCAATCGATTCTGGGGGGGCATTGATGAGGCGCCCCGTTTCTTCTCGGCACTCCTTGAGGGTGTTCACCCACTCCTGTATGTCAGGAATCCCCCGACTCAATGCCGCGAGACTGGTTTGAGCCTCTTGGGCTACAGCAGGAGCTATGGGTGATATGGCTGCATGGTTAAGAAATATTTCATTTCCTCCCTGCGGTACCCTTTGATTATTATTTATCATGTTCTTCCGCGTCTATATCGGCTTCCACTTCAAGAGTACCAACAATTTTTTCGGTATCTTCAGAAAGTGTTTTCATAAAACAGTAGATTGTAAGGAGAATAATACTGAGCCATGATACACTCATAAAGAGAAGCCCTGCTGGTGTAAGTTCCATAATTACGCGTCCTTTCGTTGAAATGCATAGAAGATAGCACCGTTTATACCTGCAAACAAGGCTATAAAAAGGCCACGGAGAAGAAGTATAAAGTGTCCTTCCTTCATTTCAAACCCTCCCAGCAATTCAATTGTGCTGGTCTGATCAATAGTGCGCATAAGAAGGTGTTCCATGCCGCCATCGTAAGCCCAGAAAAAGAGAAGAACTAAAATAAAGGTGGGGGTGATCCACGTGATAATATGTCGGTATATTTGAGGAATTCCGATGTCTGCACCTTTTTGTATCTCCTGCCATCCTTTTTTGCCTCCGAGAACCCAAGCAAAAAGTACTGCTTCAACAGCCCCGAAAACGAGAAGTGCAAGTTGAAAGCCCAGGATGTCTGCCTCATTAATTGCGGTATCACCACCGGCAATGATAAGAAGAGAAAAGAAGAGGGTAATTACCCCAAGAAGAGAAATTGCCTTTTTTCGCTGTAAGTTGAGTTCATCTTCAATGAAGGAAAGACCCGGTTGCAGTATTGATATTGAAGAGGTTACTCCACCAATAAAGAGGAGCACAAACCATGTGAGCTGAACAACCCATGAAACGGTTGGCCCCATCTCTTGAAACAACATGGGCATGGTGATAAATCCCAGAGAAAATATCCCTCCCGTTGTTACTTCCTGCGCTTGAATTGCGCCAAGACAAATAACGGCAGGTACGATAACAATTGTTCCGCCCACAATTACTTCAATGAACACATTTGTACTGTTTGCCGTTAATGATGAGAGGGCAATGTCTTGATCTTTTCGTACATAAGATGCATACGTCAGTATTGCCCCAATTCCAACACTGGTAGTAAAAAATACTTGACTGGTGGCATCAAACCAGACCTTCGTATCCCGCAGTTTTGAAAAATCGGGATTCCACATAAAGGCAAGACCTTCAGAAAGGTTTTCTAAGGTTAAAACCTTTAGTACAAGGGCTATTCCCAGAAAGAGTAACAGGGGCATTAGTACCTTTACAGTCTTTTCTATTCCTCGACGGATACCGAAATAGATAACCGCAAAGTTAATAAGGAAGGTGAGGCCGAAGAAAAAGAGAGATGCCGGGATTGGGCCGATACTTTTTTCATGAGAAATAAACCGGGAAAAGAGCTCTCCGGTTGTGTTATTCTGTGCAGCTTCACTGAGAACTCCCGTAAGACTGTACCAAATATATGCAAGAATCCATGACTCCAGATAGACATAGAGGAAAAATATGAGGAGGGGCCCCATGACCCCAATACTTCCTAAATATTTTGCGTACGGTTTTTGTGTTACTGCATTCAGTATTCCGGGACCTGAACCATGGCCTTGTCGCCCGCCCCATCGTCCCATGGACCACTCAATCCATGCCAAGGGGATACCGATGAGAATAAAGGCGATAAAGTAAGGGATCATAAAGGCCCCTCCGCCATTCTCAACAACTCTTCCTGGAAAAACCAAAAAATTACCAAGTCCAACGGCACTTCCAGCTACCGCAAGTATTACACCAATCTTTGATCCCCACTTTTCTCGTTCCCTATTCATAGTAGACGGGGCTCCTTTTGAGAAATCTCATAGTTGCATATATAAAAAAGATAGTATATTACTCCCAAGAGGGAAATACTTTTTTTGGATTAATGCGTTCTCCTTCAGCCTGTGCAAGGGCGATGGGAGTATTCTTTCTGTGGAGCAAAAGCAATTGTGATAATGGGGCAAGGGTATTTTGGAGGAACATTCCATGCAGTACTCGCTTCTGATCAGCCTCGTTTATTTCGTATGGAGTCCAGTTATCCGGGAAGTCAACGGGAGAGCAGAAATTGTTGTTGGAACAGTCATCCGGTGCAACAGCATGGGAAAGAGAATATGCTCCGATTTTGTCCCGGTGGATTTTTGACGCGTGCCCAACACTTCCTACAGCACGAGCAATATCTCGACAGAGGGAGCGTATATAGGTGCCTGCAGATACGTCTGCACGAAACTGAGCTATGCGGTTTTGCTGATCAAAGGCACAGAGGGTGAGTTCATAGATCTGCACTGTACGGGCAGGAATATCAAAAGTTTCGCCGTGTCGTGCTTTTTTATATGCTCGTTTTCCCTGTATTTTAATGGCAGAGTAGCGAGGCGGTTTTTGTTCTATGGTACCCCGGAATTGTGCAAGGCAGTTCTCCAGTTCCTCTTTGGAGGGGCAGAAGGGAGATGTGGAACGAGGGCTCCCCTCACGATCGTCCGTATCTGTTTCTGTTCCGAAGGAGAGTTCAAACAAATAGGTTTTTCGATCTGTGTTCATGTAGGGAAGAAGTTTTGTTGCTTCTCCTACGGCGATAATGAGAAGGCCTGAAGCAAGGGGGTCGAGTGTTCCTGCATGGCCCATTTTTCGTATACCAAGTTTTTTTCGAAGGGTTCGGATTACATCAAAAGATGTAGGACCAAGGGGTTTGTCGATCAGAAGGAACCCCGACTTACCCACGTAAGACGCCTGCGATACGTTCTATCATACACGATTTTGCTTCATCAAGAGGCGTTTGGGTGAAACTGCATCCTGCGGCACAGCAATGACCACCGCCACCGGGAACAGTTGCTGCAACAGCACCAATATCAATTGCTCCTTGTGAACGAAAAGAGAAGTGAATATGATCTTTCTTTTGTTTTATAAGGATACCCACTTCCACACCGCGCGTATTTTTAGCAATGTCGGCCATCCCTTCTGTATCACCCCTGTCTGCACCTAGCTCATCGATACGTTTCTCATCAACGGTCATAACGGCAATACGACCGTTTTCATAAAACTCAAGGGTTGACCAGACTTCGGCACGTAATCGAAGTGCTTGAATGGAGTGTGCTGCAAAGAGCCCACGATATATGGATACACCATCGGCACCGCGCTCGAGAAGCAGTGCTGCATCACGAAGAAGAGTGGGCGAGGTGTTTTCAAACTGAAACCCACCGGTGTCAGCAAGAATACCAGCATAGAGAGCATTTGCAACCCATGAAGGGTAGGATAGGCCTGCTCCTTCAAAAAGTTGTGTAAGTATCTGACAGGTTGCGGCTGCTGTTTCATCTACAATGTTAACAGTTCCAAAATGACTGTTGTCACGGTGATGGTCTATATTAATGCAGCTTGTATAGGTGGTCGTAACATTTTCCCAGGAAAGACGACTTAAATTAGAAGAATCCAGTACAACCAAGGTGTCAAATGACTCTTCGGGGAGAGTGCTTTCAATATCCGCAGCTTCCGAAAGGAAGAGAAATTTTTTTGGCACCGGGTCTGTATTGTATAACACCACCTCTTTTTTAAAATAGTCACGGAGCAACCAATACATGGCTAGTTGAGAACCGATATTGTCGGCATCCTGGCTCACATGAGAGGTAATACAAAAGCGAGAATTTTTCTCTATAAGCGAAACAAGATTATTCCAAGTCATCTTTAATATTGTCCAGAATGGAATTAATATTTTCCCAGTTTTCCGAGGAATCATCCACTTTAAAGAGGAGGCGAGGGAAATGTTTTATTCGTATTTTTTTAGCAACTTCTCGCTGAATAAATGGGGCTGCCTTGTTCAATATCTGCACAGCTTCTTCCTTTACCGCCCCCGTATCAACAGAAGATATATATACCGTGGCGTTTCGTGTGTCCCGTGAGAGTTCTATGGCGGGAACAGTCAGAAACTCTGGTATGCGCGGGTCTTTTACTCTGTTTGTAATAGTCCAGAGAATCTCCCTTCGAAGATTCTCTGTTACGCGCTTATTATGCCATTTATTTGTGGCCACTATTTTTTACTCCTCAAGACTAGTTCGTTCTATTTCCACTTGCGTGTAGGCTTCGATACGATCGCCTGTTTTGTATTGGGTAACATTTTTCAAAATAATACCACATTCAAAACCAGCACTTACTTCTTTTGCCTTATCTTTTCCACGTTGAAGAGACCCGATTTTTGTTTCGGTTACTACCAGATCATCGCGAACGAGTCGTGCCTTTGCATCTCGAGTTATCTTTCCCTCAATGACATAACAGCCGGCAATTTGGCCGATCTTAGAAACCTTAAAAATATCTCTAATTTCAGCCACACCAAGTGGTTTCTCCTCAATGCGCGGTGCAAGCATACCGATCATTGCTTTTTTCACATCGTCAATAGCTTCATAAATAACGGGGTATGTTCGAATTTCTACTCCCGCTTGCTTCGCATGTTCTTTAATTTTTGGGTTTGGACTAATATGAAAACCAACAATAATACCCTGAGAAGCTTGGGCGAGCATGATGTCTGCTTCGGTTACACCGCCCACGCCGTTATGAATTACCTTCACTTTTACTTCTTCCGTAGAGAGTTCTTCAAGAGAAGCTGAAAGTGCTTGCACAGAACCGTCAACATCACCTTTAACAATGATATTCAAGGTCTGCATTTCGCCGGCTTTGATTGTATCATAGAAATTATCGAGAGATACCGTATTACGATAGCGCATTTCCCGTTCTTTCTCTGCAAGGCGCCGTTTCTGAGCAATCTCACGGGCATCTTTGTCATTTTCTGTTACGCGGAAAGAATCACCTGCTTGTGGGGTTCCGGAAAGTCCTAAGATGATTACCGGCTGTGAAGGGCCGGCTGTCTTTACTTTCTTTCCATGATCATCAAGAAGCTCACGCACTCGGCCACTATGGTTTCCTGTCACAAAGGGGTCACCCTTGCGAAGAGTACCTTTTTGCACAAGCACGGTGGCAATGGCGCCACGTCCCGGATCAAGCTCAGACTCTATAACGACTCCCTTAGCAAAACCTTGTTTTGGAGCGGTGAGCTCAAGAAGGTCACTTTCAAGGGCGAGGAGCTCTAACAGATCGTCAACACCTTTTCCAGTTTTTGCTGATATTTCAACACAGGAGATCTGACCGCCGTAATCCTCTACAAGGACATCATATGCAGCGAGTTCCCCCTTAATCTTGTCAATATTTGCCGTAGGAAGATCTGTTTTGTTTATGGCAATAACAATGGGTACATCCGCTGCACGCGCATGGTCTATCGCTTCTTTTGTTTGTGGCATGACTGCGGAATCGGCTGCAACAATAATCACGACAACGTCTGTTATCTGTGAGCCTCGTGCTCGCATAGCTGCAAAAGCTTCGTGTCCTGGTGTATCGAGGAATGTGACATTTCCTCGAGGAGTTGAAACTTCGTATGCCGCAATATGCTGCGTGATACCACCATGCTCTCCTGAGGTAACATTGGTTTTCCGAATATAATCAAGGAGAGACGTTTTACCGTGGTCAACGTGCCCCATGACAGTGACAACAGGAGAGCGAGGCTCTTCCGGATAGGATTCTTCTTGAATTTCATCCTCAGTAATATCAGCAAATTCATCCATGAGTACAGCCGTATAATCCCACTCTTCAGCAAGAAGCTGTATTGTTTCAAAATCAATCCGCTGATTAATTGTTACAAACAGCCCCAGTTCAAGGCATTTAGCGATAACTTGAGAGGGGTTTACATCAATCATGTTGGCAAATTCACTAATGGAAATAAATTCGCTCACATGAAGGATTGTATCGTTTTCAGATATTTCATCGGCATCACGGCGTTGCTTCTTATATTTCTTTTTTGTAGAGCCAGAGCCAATTTTTGCCATGGTTTTCTTGATGTTGAGTTGAAGATCCTTCTCACTGAAATTCTTAGGCTTTTCTTCTTCAAACTTCTTTTTCTTATTCTTTTTCTTATTCTTCTTGCGAGTGTCTTCTTTCGCAGGAATATCGCCACCTGGAGGCGGAAGTGGAATGTCATCTTTTTTCCGCGGTGGTCCACCGGCACTTTTGCCCATGGGTTCCGTTGCCGGTCGCTTCGGCTTGTTGGTCGTTACACCGGCTGGTCGGCGTGGTGGGCGTCCTGCGCCTGTTTGGCGACCTTGAGAGCCGTCTTTCTTTTCCTGCAAAGGTTTCTGCTCTTCTGTTTTCTGCGGCGTTGCTTCTTCTTTCTTCTTTTCCGGGGCACGTCGACTTCTACGTCTGCTCTTTAGTCGTTCTTTACTTTTGGCATATTTCTTTTTAATCGCAGCTCTTTCACTGTCAATTTTCTCGACAACTTGTTTCTTTATATCTTCGTCAACAGTGCTACTATGTGACTTGGCCGGTACGCCGATGGAACGGAGTATCTGTACCAAAGCATCACTTGAAATTTTCAATTCTTTTGCAAGAGATGATACTCTAATTTTTGACATAATATCCTTTCAGGAGATCGCTCTATTGTCCCAATTGTTTATTTCATTCCCTATGTTCTGCCGCAATCAAAATCACGACAGGTACCTTATTGCTCGAGGCGGTCCTCTTCGTCATATGAGACAGACTCTTCTGTTGCAAGTTCGGTTTCTTTCCCGATCTCATGGGGGGCGTCATCGCCAATCTCCTCGTCATCGAGAACATCTTCTACCGCATCAATTGTCTCAGTTGTTTCGTCGAAAGAGAGAATTTTTGCCCGCTCTTCTTCGCTGAGTTCATCAAACTGATCTTCTCCATAGATGTCTATGTCATACCCCGTAAATTCAGAGGTGAGTTTTAAGTTTTTCCACTCCTTACCAATAGCCTTTGCTAAGTCTTCATCATCTACTATAATAATTATCTTATGACTTCCCACAGGGATGACCCGATTGATATCAACAGAAGCGAGGGCGCGTCGTGCAAGGATAGATATCTCATCTGTCCACGTCATGATATCCATACGTTCGTTGTTTACTTCACGTACGATTGCTCGAATTCGGTTTCCACGCATTCCCACACAAGCACCAACAGGGTCAATGCGTTCATCCCGCGTTTCCACGGCTATTTTTGCACGATACCCTGGTTCACGAACAATTTTTGTAATGGAAATTACTCCTTCGAAAATCTCGGGAACTTCTATTTCAAAGAGTCGTTCAAGGAACACCGGACTGGTACGAGAGATAATAACCTGGGCACCCTTTGCATTATCCTTTACCTCGATAATAACACCGCGAACAGTGCCACCTTGGTGAAACTTTTCACCACGAATTTGGTGACTTTTCGGCAGGAGGGCTTCGGTTCTTCCCAGGTCGATGATAATGTTGCCCCGTTCAATCTGTCGTATTTTTCCCGTAACCATATCACCAATTCGTTCAGAGAAGTCGTTGTATATCTTTGTGCGCTCATGTTCACGAATTCTCTGTATAATGATCTGCTTTGCTATCTGAATAGCCGTTCTACCAAATTCAGAAATATCAAGATTCTCTTCCCAGACTACCTCGTCACCTATTTTAAGGTCTTCGCCATAATCTTCCTGCGCTTCACTGAGCGGTATCTCTTGATAAATATCTTCAATCTCATCGTCATCAACCACCTTTTGGTAGGTGTAGGCGGAAATATCCCCTGTTTCTTTATCGATGGTAACTCCAATGGCAGGCGCCTTTTTGATTCCCTTGCGAGCTGCCTGGGCTATTGCTTCCTTTAAGGAGTTTTCTGCAAGGTCCCAGCTAATGCTCCGTTCTTTGGTAATCGCTTTGAGGCCTTCTATAATTTCTGTGCCATTCATCTTAAATTTTCTTTTTCGCGCCATTATTCCTCACAAAACTCTATAATAGAGGGTTATATATCTAATTTACCGCTGAGTATGTTGTCCATGGGCAACACCACTTCTGTTCCCTTGTCAGAGAGGGTTAGCTCTGTTTCAGTACAGCTTTGTATTTTTCCTCGCTTACGCGCATCACTCTTTTTGGTGTATTCTTTCAGCCGTATTCTTACGTCTCGCCCAATGTTACGAGCAAAGTCACCGTGTGTTGTGAGTGGACGGTCTACTCCCGGAGAAGAAACCTCGAGGGTATAGGGTGTTGTCCCAAACTCAACCTCATCAAGGTAGGCAGAAATCGCTCTGCTGATTTCTGCACATCGGTCTAAGGTGATTCCATCTGGGCTGTCAGCAAGCACTCGTAAGGTTCGCGAGCCTCCAGCTGAGAAATATCGTATCTCAACGGGGATCGCCCCCTGTTGAACGATAATTTCTTCCACATGTTTTTGATGACAATCTTGTAGTTTCATACGCTCTTTCTCCGGTAATACAAAGAAAATCGGACCTTTGGCCCGACTCTCATCTTCTAAATATAATATATGGAATAGAAAAAGGCAGATACTTTTATTCCATTGGGGTGAGGGTGATGCTTCCCCGGGGACGATGATGAATACGGTAGGTTGTGTTTTTATGCAGGCCTTGAATGTTTTTCGGAAGAATATCTGAGAAGGTGTCGGAGACAGAACGAATGGTGAGCCGAGGGGTAAGGGTTGAGCGGATGTTCATAAGGTTTTCTCGGGATGTGGGGGCTGTGAGAAGAAGAATGTCTGTTTCAATACGCCGGGAAAGCCCCTGGGATGGACGAAGCATCACTGCTGTGTTGAGGTCGTCTCGTCGTATAAATAGGATGTCTTTGCTTAGAGAGAACTGACCGTGTGAAGTGTGGACAATTGTGGTTGTAATGGTTGTGTCGTCACTAACATGGACAAGGCTGTCTTGACACGAGGGGTAGATGTATGGGGTCGATGGGATGGCTTTTTCAGAAGGAGGAGAGAAGAAAAGGTGCAGGTACGGGGTTTTTGTGAAGGTTGTTGCTTCGTAGAAAAGGAGGTATTCCTCTTCTGTTGTTGTCCCTATGGCTATCTCACGATGAGGTTGAACCGGATTTGTGTAACGTTGTTTTGCGTACCATGTAATAAGAGGGGTGACCATAATGAGTAGTATGAGACGAATCTTATGTAGCCGCGGAGAGATTGGTATGCCCTTTGGCCTCATGGAGAGTTCTCCTTTCTGTAAAAATGAATATGTGGTGAGAAGTAGACTTTGGGTGCATTGGTGTAGGCCTTTTTGCGGTGCAGTTTGTTATTTTACCAGTTCCATTGACTCTTGCGGGGCAGAGTTTGTTTTTGTTGCTCCTTTTTTGTGTAAAATATGATATTGTGTTGTGATAAATTTTAATCAATAAAAAAAGGGAGAACCCTGTATCTCCATAGTATCTTACCGTTATATATTTTGAATGTCAAAGAATTATTTATGAAAAGGAGTTTTTATGAGAAGGATGGCGATTACCTGCGCAGGATTTTTACTCCTGCTGGTAGCAACAGGGTTTGCATCGCGCGACGATGTGAAGCTTACTAATCGGTATGGACAGGTTGGGTTGTGGAATACGCATTCGGCAAAAACCTTGAACCGATATGGGCTACAAACCAATTTCTGGGGAAGTTATACCGCTCATGATGACTTTTTGGTGAACTTTTGGGATCGCGATGGAGATCCTGGATTAAGCGACCCCATCGATCCGATACCCGGATTTAATGCCGGAGAGTTTAATATCTCTGTGGGCTATGGGTTTACGGACTTTTTTGATCTTGCAGTGATGGTGCCGGTCTACCTTGATAAAATTGCGAAGGACAGCAACGAGGATATTATTACTGATAACACAGTAAAAGGTGGAGCTGGTGACCTCGAGGTCTCCATGAAGTTTCAATATCCTCCGAATCAAGAGAGTGACTTCTTTAAGATGGCCTATTATGGCGCCATGAGTTTTCCAACGGGAAATACAACACAGGGACGATTTCCACGACACAATTATTACTATGCATGGCCCAGTGAAGATACGACCTATATCTACAGTAATGATGGGAACGTAGAAGTTGATATGAAAATGCTATGGACGTGGGATTTTCGTGAGCTTTCTGAAGAGTTTCCCGTTCTCTTTCACTTCAACTATGGGTTGCGATGGAATACAAACCCTGATCTCGAACATGTGTTCATGCTCAATGCAGGCTTGGATATTCGCCCTCGCCCGTGGGTAAATGTCTTTCTCGATTACAGTGCTCAGCCGAGTTTCTCCTCTGTGGAGCGACGAGACGTAGTCCTTCCAACGGGAGAAGAGCGGCAGCTGGGTCTTCTTGATGACCCCATGCGTCTTTCTCCAGGTATTGCCTTTCTTACTCCTGGTGGGTTTAACTTTAGTGCTGGTGCTCAGATTAGTGTTGCCAATGAAGATAAACAATTCCTTTTCTATGGAAGAGAGGATGCGCTCTTTGAAACAGCCGTTGAGCCGAAAGCAAAATTTGTTGCCTCCATTGGGTGGAATGGTATTGTTTTTGAAGAAGAAGAGCCACGTGTTGGAAAGGATAATCCAGAAGTATATTCCTGGCCTCGTGCTGAAAGCATTACCTATGGACAGTCTCTACGCAATGCACGCCTGTACGGCGGTTCAGCCGATATAGATGGAGAGTTTTCTTTTGTTCACCGTGATTCTGTGCCGAATGCGGGGGTTCGAGAATATTCCGTGGTTTTCACGCCCCGTGATACCACAAACTATGCCGCTGCCTTTAATGATGTTTCTGTAACCATAGAAAATGTGGAAACCTCAGTTACTGCATGGCCACGGGCTCGAAGCATAACGTATGGACAGTCTCTGAATGAGGCTGAGTTGCGTGGAGGGCGTGCAGATGTGGATGGGGAGTTCTTTTTTGTAGAAGGTGATACAAAACCAGATGCAGGTACTGCTTCTCATGTGGTCCGATTTGTGCCGGAAGATACGGTTAACTACACTATTTCAAACCGCGATATTGAGGTTGAAGTTGCTAAGGCGCGTCCTGAGGTTTCACAATGGCCTGAGACAGATACGATTACCGAGGGAGCATCTCTTGCTGATGTGTCTCTCTCAAGTGGGCGAGCGTCTGTGGCGGGTAGTTTTGCCTTCGCAGAGCCTGAAAAAGAGCCCAGTGAAGGAATAGAAAGTCATGAAATGATCTTCACTCCCGATGACACTGATAACTATGAAACAGTGCGCGGGTCTGCATCTGTGACAGTGGAGCGGGAAGCGCCTCGGGCACAGGTGATTCAGCGTGGAGCATTGATCCTCGAAGGGGTAAATTTTGAGCTTGGAAGTGCCGATTTAACCCGTGAGTCCTATTCTGTTCTTGATCGTGTGGTTGAATCTCTTCGTGATTGGCCTGAAATTGAGCTTCGTGTTGAAGGACATACTGATGCTACTGGATCAGACTCACTTAACCGTCGCTTGTCCTATGAGCGAGCCAAGGCTGTGGTTGATTACTTTATTTCTCAAGGAATTCAAGGAAGTCGACTTAGCGCTGTTGGGAAAGGTCCCGATGAGCCTATCGCATCAAATGCGACGGCCGATGGACGGGCAGAAAACCGTCGTGTAGAGCTGCATCGTATTGACTAATATGAAGTATGCACCGTGTATTATTTTGGCATTGATGCTTCCGATTTCGGTGGCGTCAATGCCCTTTGTGCCAGGTGTTCATGCACCTGGTAATTCTTTTTTGGAGCATGTCGTGCAAGTGAGTGCGCGAGATGCAGAGCGTCTTACCACAGATGATCCCGATGCCTCTTTATCTACGGTAAATGGTCTTTTGGGTCTGCAGTACTATTTTTCCCCGCAAGTGCAAGCCGCTGTACATCTGCCCTATTTTGCAGATCTTCTTACATTTCACAACGATCAGACAGCCTATTTTGGCCCAGGTGATCTTTGTGTTACAACCTATTTTTCTCCTATGAATACTCCTTCAGGGGCGTCCTATGGAATGCATATGGGAGTTGGTTTTCCCACGGGAAACTCCTCTTCAGCAGTTATTCCACGGTATGCGGGGGTGAAAGAGGCTTCTTTTACTGCGGGCACAATACGGTTACTGCCGGGTTTTTTTGGGGCTGCAGACTTTTCCCTCCTTGGAAAAAAGGCACTTCCTCTCACTGCGCACGCCTTGATTCGCGGGGACATACCTGTTGATCAGGAGAAAGAATATTCACATTTGCAGGTTCAGACTGGGCTTATCTGCGACATTCCCAATCACCCATTCTCCTTTTCGCTTGATCTTGATGTGCTCCTACGTTCTGATTACCTTGTGCGTTCATATCGTGCTGGGGAATATCCGGCCATGGTTCGTACGGGAATGTTTATCGATACAAATGAACGTGGTGGTGTTCTCTACGCGTCTCTTGATTTTGGGATAACTAAAGATCGCACTGTAGAGATGGATGCTGCTGATCCCATTGTGGGTGAGTACTCTGCCACGTCCGGTTTAGCCTTCACTCTTGGTTATCGTCACCCCTTTGGTCAGAGATATGTTGATACGACCATCGCCACTGCTTCTCATATAGACACAGAGGAGTTTTTCACGCCAATAGATATGAGCGAAACTATTCGCTCTCTTATTATTCCAGAATATTTTGCAACCCCTTCGGATGAGGCTCCTTCTTTGAGATTAGAGAAGGTTGCTCGTGAAACTCCCCTGTATTATGACAAATGTGTTGATACAACTGAAAATATGGAATTGTTAGTTGATTTTTTGTTTCAGAATGATCCCTATAACCCACCCTATGGTGAACGATACACGCAAACGATGATTTGTCCTTCCGATGTACGAGATTCCTTGGGGCCCATTGTGTTATATGGCGTCACCTTTGGAGTGGGGAGTACCTCAATCTCTCCTACCGCAGCTGTTCACTTGGATCCCCTTGTGGATATTTTAGGGACATACGAATCATTACGCGTTCGTATTGGAGGACATACCGATGCTTCAGGGAATTATGACAGGAATGTTGAATTGTCACGTCAGCGAGCTCGAGCGGTGCATGACTATTTAGTATCACAGGGGATTTCCTCAGAGCGTCTTTCTGTAGAGGCCTATGGGCCAAGTAAGCCCATTGCGGATAATAGAAGTGCCACAGGACAGCAGGTAAACCGCCGTATAGAGGTGCTTTTTTATGACGATTCTATCCTTCAATGAGGGTTATTTCGATAGGGTATTTATCGTCCACGATATATCGATGCCGTAAAAGTGGTGGTCGGTGTGAATCACTGAGAACAGTTGCCTGTGGCACGCTGATAATAAAGTGCTTGACCACGGGTTCAATTTGCAGGAGGTAGGTGCCGATAATCGTATTGAGAAGTTCCCCCATGAGATCTTTTTTGGCAGACTCCCCATGGCGACGAGATTGCTCTGGGGCAAGGGCATCAAGGAGTTCAAGAATGTGTATCTCTGATATTATCAGTTCTGCATAGTACTTTTTTTTCCATTCTGTGAGCAATATTTCCAAGGAGCTTTTATATTTTCGAATATTCCGTTTTTCAGAAAATGGTTGCTCGTAGGCGTCTTCATTTTCGATGGTTGAAAAGGTAAGGTTCTCAAAGGCTGCACGGGTTGATTTACGTAGTGCCGGTTCGCTTTTAACTATTTCTGCATTAATATCCATAGGGGGTTCTCTCCTTTCTCTTTCGTTTCCCCTTGAAAAGGGACGCAACAACCGTGTTCATCTGCTCTTGGGTAACCGGTTTAGTGAGAATATGCTGTACTCCTAGGGCAGCAAGCTCCTGTCGCTCTTCCTGATTTCCAGAACTGGTAATGACAACGATATTTTTTGCAGGAAAGGCAGAAGTAGAACTTGTAAGCCTCTTTGCCAGTTCAAGGCCACCTGTGTGGGGCATGGTAAGGTCTGTGAAAATAACATCAACCTTGTTTGTTTGTACATATTCAAGGACTTCTTGACCGTTTGATGCTTCTGTAAAATGTGTCTCTGAAATAGTGGTGTTGCGAAGAAGTTTTATTATAAAGGACCGAGCAAGTGGCGAGTCATCGGCAATAACAAAATGGTTCATAAGACCTCCGGTAGTCATAATTGTAATTGGCTTCGGGTTGCGGTATATGCTGCTTCTACAGCAAGCATGGCTGCGGAGAAATCATCTTCTCCTATGGGTATATGCTCAGGATACGATTCGTCAAGGAGGTAAGAAAAACTATCAATTCCAGTTCCGGTTCCCGTAATCATGGACGCGATATCACCTAAATGAACGGCATATGTCAAGGGTTGAAACCGCTTGTTCGCTTGAGATGGAGCATGATGCCACGTAATAGCTTGCCGGAGCGATCGGGGAAGTTTCCATGTCTTTGCAATAAGCTGTCCTGCTTCGGTGTGGGTAAACCCCGTGAGTTCTTTCTCTTTCTCGAGAAAATCTGGGCTGTCTACAAGGAGGGAGTGTTCTTTTGGAAGATGTGGAGACAGGAGTATTTTTCCAATATCATGGATGAGGCCGGCTGTATAAGCTACTTTTGCCAAATGTCTGTCTTGTACAATTTTTTCTATAAAATAGTGACTGTATAAGGCTGTTTTAAGGGAGTGATCCCATAAGCTTGTCGCATTGGTAGAATATCCTGGAAGCTCGCCATAAATATGAGCTTCTCGAGAGAGAATCAGCGCAGTGAGTGTGGCTTCTCCGATAAAGAATATTGCCTCGTCAATCGTCTCAATTTTTCGTTCTATGTGTGTGCAGTAACGGTTGGCATGTTGGAGCACACGGAGAGACAATACAGCGTCTGTTTGAATAAGCTCGGTAAGGTTATGGAGGGAATGAGTAGGATCTCCCATAATAGCAAGAAGACGGGTTGTGGTATCATTAAATGGTTTTAGTTCTTGTGCAGATTGAAGTACTTCCTCTTTTGTCACACCCATATTTGACTCCTCTCACAGTTTCCAGTCAGTTTTTCCGGGGCTTGTTATTTGCGCTATACCGTTTTTCTGGAAGAGAGTAACTGTTCTGCTGAACCCCTCTCCTGTATCCTCAGCTTTTGGGGTTATACCATATTTCCAGAGGGCTTTTTTTACAGCAAGGGTGTTGCGTTTTCCGATATTAAAGGTGTTGTTGCTATCAGATATACTGGCGCCTCCACAGAGCTTCACAATCAGTTGCCGTGGTCTGGAAATCTCTCCTGCAGTTTTTTTCATTTGTTCAAGCAGTTCTGGAACGGCGGTATCAGCAAAATAACCGGGAAGTAATTTTGCCTTTGACGGACTGATCGCTGATTCCGGGAGGGCAACATGAGCCATGCTTATACATTTTTGGCGTGGGTCAAGAATCATCACTGCTACGCATGATCCTAAGGCATATGTTTTTAAAATGGCTCCCCCCTTGTTTGTTGCTTCAAGGTCTCCAACGCGAAGTATTATGGTGTTACTCATGATGCTTCATTTCCTTACCGGTTCGATGATAGAGGCGGTTTTTGATAGATTGCAGATTGTACAAGCCTGAAATTATGTGAAAGGCTGTTGAGAGACTCAGAATGTCCCGTAAATAAGAAACCTCCTGGACGTAACTGGTCATAGAGACGCTGTACTAAGGCTTCTTTTGTAGGATTGTCAAAGTATATCATGACATTACGACAGCTGATAAGATCAAAGTCTCCTTTTAGTGGATAGGGAGGAGTAACGAGATTCAGTATTTTAAACAGGACCTCTTTCTTGGCCTGTTCCTTTACCTCATATGTCCCGTCGGATCGTTTTTTGAAATATTTTTGAATACGTGCGGGTGATATATTTTTCATTCGGTCAGCTGCGTAGATTGCGCGGTGGGCTTTGTCGAGGGCGTCTCTGCTGATATCAGTAGCAAGAAGTCCCCCGTCCCACTGGCTGTACTTGTGGCCAAAATAGTCTAAGATTTCAATCATGAGAGAGTATGGCTCTTCGCCACTTGAGGCAGCAGCACACCATATTTTGAATTTTTTTCGATGAGCGTCTTTGTTGCGATCTTCGATGTCGGGAAGTACATAGTTTTTTAGGAAGGTGAAATGTTGTATTTCCCGAAAAAAGAAGGTGTGATTTGTAGAGATGCGATTAATAAGTTCCACGAGGGCATCTTTGTGTTCACCCTTTTGAATGTAACTGATGTACTGGGAAAAACTGGTAAAGCCATATTTCCTAAGGATGCTCTGGAGCCGACTATTCACGAGGGTTCGCTTTTTATCTGTAAGGTGTATGCCAAATTTGTCGTAGACAATACGCGATATGGTTTCAAACTCTGTATTCGATGCGGTAATCATATTCATGGTGCTTATCCCGTGGTTGTTTCTTGCAGAGAGAGCATTTCGTCAGCAATTTCAATAAGAGAGCGAATATCAAGTATAAGAGACACAGATCCATCACCGAGAATGGTACATCCAGAGGCGCCCCGGGCTTTTCCAAGGTAGTCAGACAAGCCTTTAATAACGGTTTGCTGTTGGCCGATAATTTCATCTGCTAAGAGGGCAATTTCTTTTCCTCCTTGGTCAACAATAACGAGAATTCCCTCGGTGGTGTTTGTAACTGCCGTCTCCTGTTGTAATATTTCACCCAATTTTAGAACGGGGAGAAAGGTGTTATCAAGGTTCAGTATTTCTGCTCCCTCAGGGGACGTGCTGAGCATTTCCTCTGTACAGGTAATACTTCGTTTTATGGACAGGGTCGGTAGGGTATATTGATGCGGTCCAACCTTAATCAGCATTCCATCAATAATTGCCAGGGTAAGAGGGATTCGTATGATAAAAGAACTTCCCTGGCCGCTTACACTCTGAATGTCAATTTCCCCATTCATTTTTTCAATGTTCTTTTTCACCACATCCATGCCGACCCCACGACCGGATACATCTGAGATTGATTCTGCTGTGGAAAATCCCGGGTGAAAGATGAGACGGTAGATTTCTTCATCGGAGAGAGCGGGGATTTCCTTTTCTTTGAGAAGATTGTTTTCTATGGCTTTTTGAATAATCTTATCCCGATTCAACCCCCGGCCATCATCACTGACAATAATCCACACTTCACCCCCCTCATGGCGTCCCTCAATGCGAATATTGCCTAATTCGCTTTTCCCATTCTGGAGGCGCTCTTGTCGTGATTCGATGCCATGATCACAGGAGTTTCGAATAATATGTACAAGGGGATCGCCAATCAATTCAATGACTGTTTTGTCAACTTCCGTATCTTCACCGATAATTTCAAGCTTTATCTTTTTGTCTATTTTTTGTGAAAGGTCATGCACGACGCGTATCATCTTTTTAAAGGTTGATGAAAGCGGTACCATGCGAAGAGCCATGGATGCATCTTGCAATTCGCTGCAGATGCGTCGTAATTGGTGAATTGAACGGCTAAATATCTCATCTTCAATAGTTCCAAGAGCGGGATTTCGTGTTACCATGGATTCGGCAATAACTAATTCTCCTGAAAGGTTGATGATGTGATCAAGCTTTTCCAGTTTAACCCTGATATCATTGCGCATATTTCGCTTTAACCCCGTAAGATTTTTCGAAGAGGAGCTCTCTTTCTTTTCTTGGCCAGGACTGTCTTCTGAAACAGGAGATGTTTTGGGTTGCGGAGTGGGATCTATTTCTGGGGTATTTGAGCTGGGAGAGAGTTTGACCACCTCTGTTTTTTGCTCATGAGCTGCTGCAGCGGGGGGCTCCTTGGGAAAGCACTGGGAGAACACATCTCGCATAAGCTCAGTGTATGTTGTGAGGTTTTCAATAGACGTTCGTGTATGGTCTTGACTGATATTTCCGACGGTATTTCGTAGTAAGTCAATTGCTTCAAGGAGAAATGATACTGTATCAGGAGTGATATCAACTTTGTTTTCACGAACACCGGAGAGTATCGTCTCTACAAGATGACTGTAGTCTTCCAGGTCGTTGAAATTCATGAAGCTGCAATTGCCCTTAAAGCTGTGCATTGTGCGGTAAGCCGTATCTACAACTGCGCGGGAAAACCCTTCAGATTCTAACTCAAGGAAACATTGTTCAATCATATCTAGCTGTTCATTGGCTTCACTAATGAATGCATTGTACATATCAGGTGAGAGAAGCTCCTGGGTGGACTCATCATCGTCGGTTTCGGAAATCGTACCTGCTTGTGCAGTAGGGGTTGACGGAGGTGCTTCTTCCTCTTCCACCTTTGGCTGCGGTGCTGCTTTCCCTTCTTCCAGATGTTGACTGAGCAGAGCAGTTGTCTGTGCAATACGGTCTTCAAAGCCAGAATCATCCCTGTCATTTCGGATCTTTACAAGTATCTCTGTAATGAGATCGGTTGTTTTACAGAGGGTGGAGGCGATGTGCTCGGTGAGAAAAAGCTCCTCTTCACGAATGCTTTGGATGAGATTTTCCGCAACGTGCGTAATTTTTGCAATGTTCGAAAACCCAAGAAAGGCTGCACTGCTTTTCATGGAGTGAAACAGGCGAAATATGGAGTTGATTGTCTCCTTGTCCGGTGTAGGGGTGCCTGAACTTTTTTGCGAGAGTTCAATAAGGGTTGGTTCTACCTCTTCTAGTACCTCATTGGTCTCTTCGATAAATCCGTCAATCAATTCAGCATCATAACTCATGGTGACTCCAGAAACGTTTGCGGTTTACTGAATTCTACCATGAGTTTTATGGAAGTGCAATAAAAATAACAAATACCTTGAGGTCTCGCTTATAAGCCAAACTCTTCTGCCGCACGGGCCACCGTAGGAAGGTCACTACTTTGTTTAATAACGGTAAAGTCTTCGGCGGGAATTGTCAATACACGGGAGTTGTCCACAAGAGGGAGGAGGTCCGTTGCTGCGTATCCCGTTTTGGCCGCATGAGGAAGGTCTGGGAGAACCTCTTTATCCCGTACTGCAAAGGGGGGAAGACTTTTCTCAGCAAGAACGCTATTTGAAAACACGTAGAAACCTGTATTGAATGGGAGATGTTTGCCTGCAGGGTCGCATAGCGAGTAGGTATGCGGTGTCCGTGCATCTTTTTCGATGATGTAAATGCGTCGGGAGCGTTCGACAAAACTCCCGTAGGGGTCATCTTGCGGAAAGGAGGTACGGCTGATTCCTATTCCAAGGGCGTCACAGGTGGTTCCTGCTGATGCCATGAGCGGAAGGATTTCTGGACGATATACGGCAGTCCCTTGAAGAACGATCGTTTTGGTTCTTCCTAAGTTGCGAAGCCAGGTAAGCACCATTTCGCCCTTTGGGAGTTGTGACTTGAGTTTCATTATAGGGCCGCCGGTCTCGTCAGGACTGGTGATGAGTTGAACCGTACCGTGGTTTTCAACCCAGGCAATTTTGTTTTCGTGAGTAAGGTGGAGCCGTTCATTTTGTGGAAGAACCTGCAGATTTGAGAGGCCGAAATTGTTGTTGCGTGAGAGTAGGTCCGGGATCACCCGTGCCGTGGTGCTTCCCACAGGTCCGGTTGTGACAATAACAGGTATTTCCGGAGAAAAACGACGGATCATGGTGAGGGTAAGCTCAAGGGTGCCGGCCTTATCTGTTCTTCCCGGAAGAGGAAAGGTGGCCTTGGTAAAATCGGTCAGGTCTTCGGGGGAATATCCCTCTGCCAGAAGACTCTGTTTAAGCCGTTCTCCTGCTCCTCCTGCCATGATGAGTACCGCAGAGGTGCTCAGATCTTTCGGTGTTGTTTCTATTGATTGGGCATCCATGGTTGGGGGGAATCCCTGGGGGAGTGCTGTGTTTTCTGATTTTGTGCGTTCAAGGCGGCAAAGAGCTTCTTTTTTAAAAGCCACTTCTTCCACATACGCTTCATAGGAATATTTCTCTGTCACGGCATGGGCGATCCTCTCCTGGAGTTCAGGGGAGCAATGTGCGTAGTTATGAATGGCATATTGAAGTTGTGGTTGGGTCCAAGAGTGCATAAGTGATCCTTTTTAAAGCTTATGAAAGGCGGGGATATGGGGTATTCCATTTCCAGAGGCGCCCTTCTCGTAGGTTATTTGCATTGCGTCTCGTGCAGCATGAAAGGGGTCGTATCCCTTTGCAATAGAGGATAAAAATGCCCCGTTGAATACGCTGCCGATATGTACGAAGGCGGTGAATTTTTCTTGTGTCGGGGGGCAGGTGTACTCTTCTATCTTGCCATTATACCCCACCATACACCCTGCTGGGCCGTTTTTTACCACGACCACATTGACTCCTCGATCCCAGAGGAACCCAATAACATCAACGGGGCGTTCGTAGCCAAAAAGAGCCTTTGTTTCCTGTGGTGCTGAGGGAAGGAGAACATCTACAAAGGGGAGTATGCTCCAGAGAGCTTCCCGCGCATCTTCAAGGCTCCAGCGATGGAGCCGTAGGTTTGGGTCATACGCCACCATACACTCATTTGTGTGTCCTGTATAAAATGCTTTAAACAGCGTTTGCCGGCACTCTTTCGAAATTGCCTGAAACTCACCCGAGCCGTAGACAATTCTGCTGTTGGTAATAATGCTCTTGTCGATGAGTGAAGGGGTGATTTCTTTTGCGGCTGTGCCCGGGCGGTTAAACTGGTATTCTCGCAGGTCTTCGCTTTCGACTCCCGTGTCAATAAGATTGATGCCGTTGTTTCCAAATACGGAAATAAGCAAGTCTGTATTGATGTTTTCGTCTTTGAGACTACTGCGTATGAGGGCGTGATAGGGGTCACGGCCTATGGCGGAGAGGTACTGTACTTTGGCAAGTTGACGTGCTGCTGTTACAGCCGTATAGGTAGCGTCACCACCGATGCTGCGGGAAAATGTTCGAGCATCCGCAAGGGGCGCGTCTTCAGCAAGAAACTCAACGAAGAGTTCTCCCAATATGGTAAGGTCGTATTCCCGAAGGTGTGCTGGTTTTGACATGGTTTCCCCGTTTTAAACTGTTATTTCGTCAGTACCTATTGTATATTGAATGGTGCCTAATTCAATACTTTTGCACAGGACGTTGCATGAAAATACTTGCGGATAAAAATATACCTTTTGTCAAAGAAGCCTTCAATGTTTTTGGTGATGTCTGTACAGTACAGGGAGAAGATATTGTTCCTGAAGCACTTACGGGGGTTGATATTCTTCTTGTCCGATCTGTCACAGAGGTTACCGCAGATCTGCTTGCAGGAAGTTCCGTAAAGTTTGTTGGCACAGCAACTATTGGTACCGATCACGTGGATGTGGCGCATTTGCAAGAGGCTGGAATCGGCTTTGCCTCAGCCCCGGGATCAAATGCGAACTCCGTGGCAGAATATGTTATATCTGCCATAACGTCGCTGCTGCCTGATTATGCAGAAAAGAAAATTGGTATTGTGGGAGTGGGGAATGTTGGTTCTGCGGTGTATAAAAAAAGTGCCGCCTTAGGAATGAAGGCGTTACTTAATGATCCACCCAAGGCACGTAACCTTTCCAGCTTTTCAACCTTACAGGAAACACTTTCTGAGGCTGACGTGGTTACCGTGCATGTTCCCCTTACGTATGATGGCGATACATCTACCTACGGTATGGTAAATGATCACTTCTTGTCTTCTTTAAAACCAGGGGCTCTTTTTATTAATACAAGCCGCGGAAAAACCCTCTGTGCAGAGCCTCTGCTTGCCCACGCTGGACGGCTTGGTGGGTATGTTTTGGATGTATGGCCCGATGAGCCGGAGATCTCCAACGAGTTACTCTCGGTTACTCGTATCGCCACTCCACATATTGCGGGGTATTCCTATGATGGAAAGTGTATGGGCACGGCCATGATTAGTCGTGCTGCGGCGGCGTTCTTTTTCCAGGAGACTGACTGGGTGTATGAGCCGGAACGCGCTTCGGAGGCAACACGGGAGATAGACTATACTCCAGAGGGAGGTGTTGCTGCGGTCGTTCGTGCGGCTTATAATATAGAAGAAGATTCCGGTAAGCTTCACAAAATGACCTCCTTGACGGGGCAGGAGCGGGTTTCGTATTTCCGTTCTTTACGCAGGTCATATCCGCAACGGTATGAGTTTTCACATTATCGAGTACGGGGCATATCTTCGGATACGCACGATGCAAAAAAATTGCGGCTTCTTGGATTCCGCCTGTAAAAAAAAGACTGGTTTTGTTTCTTTGTTCATAGTGGGCGTATATTATCATATATTATACGATACATGTATTGCGTTGTTTGGGGAGGATTGATGAAAAAAGGTCCGGCAAGTCTCTTTTTGATGGGGGTGGTGTCTCTACTCATTCTGGTCGGGGCGTGTTCATCTCCCGATGAGCTTGCGCACCCCGGGGAGTACCCACGTTCTCAGACGTTGTATATGGGGGGGCATGTGTGGGATGCTCCGCGCAACTTCAATCCACTAAATTCATGGCCGGTGACATGGCCGGCAACAGCAAATTCAAACCTGCTTTTTGAGACACTCTTTGCGTTTAACATCAACTCAGGTCAATTGGAGCCCCTTTTGGGGCGCGAGTGGTCACTTTCTGAGGATTTACTTGTGGTTTCTCTGCATGATCGTGCACGGTGGAATGATGGTCGTTCGGTTACCAATGATGATGTTCTCTATACCTTTCATCTTCATCGTCAGTACCCAACTCTGTTCAGTGATGTCTGGGATCATATCAATGACATGTTTGTCCTAGAGGAGACGGGGCAAATTGTTTTTGAATTGTGTACAGAGGACTACAATCCATTAGTGGTGAAAGATGCCTTGGCGACAGTACCCATTCTTCCTGGGCATGTGTATGCGCCACTTGAGAATGCTGCAAGAACCACGGTTGAGCAACAGGGCGGCCGTGGAGAAGACCAGTTCGCCAAAGATGTTCTTTCGAAGTTGCAATCCTTTGAAAATCTTGATCGCCCCGTTGGTTCTGGGCCATATACCGTTATTGAAGCAACAGAATCTCGTGTTGGCCTTGTACGAATCCCAACCTACTGGGGCAATGATGTGCTTTATGAAGGACGCCAGGCGGGCCCCAAATATATTGTCCACCCGATCTATGAATCAAACAGAGAGTATAATGATGCACTTCGGTGTGGTGATATAGATGTCTCTTCCACCTTTTCTCAAAATATAGAAGAGATGCGCAGTGATGGTGTTGGTACGTGGTTTGACGAAGAGCCCTACTACGTTCCGGGTTCCATTCCTTCCCTTGTTGTTCAGCATTTGCCTGAGGATGTTTTGCAGTATCGAGGGGAGTCGCTTCCTGCAGGTTGGACGAAAAATGTGTTGCAGGATCGTGTGTTTCGACGTGTTGTTGATATGGCCATTGATCGGGAGGCAATTCGTTCTGAAGCAATGCACTCGTACGCACCTCCCATACATCCGGGGTATATTATCTCACATGATATGCCTACGGGGAATATAGAAGGTACGTATTTCTCCGTAGACGATGCGCATGCCGCTGCCTCTTACTATTATGAAGAGGATCATGGTCGATCTCTTGCGGCTGCACGGAGAAAACTTCGTGAGGCGGGGTATGAGTGGTCATCGGAAGAAAATCTTATCTCCCCCGTGGGCGATACGGTGTATCAGTTGCGTGTTACCTGTCCTGCCGGCTGGACTGATTGGGAGGATGCGGTGGAAATTGCCGTGGCGAATATGCAGGAAGTTGGCATTCCTGCTGAGGCTGTCTTTATTAATGAGGGGGAGTATTGGGAGGCCCTTGCCCGTGGAGATTTTGACTTCATTGTAAAAACGCCCCAAGCAAACCAGGTTCCCTCTCTTCCGTGGTCTCGTTTTGAATCAGCCTTGGCCTCTTCCTCGGTTGTTCCGGTCGGAGAGTGGGCCTCAGGTAATGAGGGGCGCTATGTCCATAGCGGTATGGATTCTCTGTTGAAGCGCATCCCCGCTATTTCATCTGATGAGGAGCTTGCTGAGGCGTATGAAAAGCTGAATCGTATTTTTATGGAAGAGGTCCCTCTTATTCCCCTTATGTATCGCCCCAGTGTGTTTTATCAGTTTACCACTACCTATTGGAGTGGGTTTCCAACGCATAATGACGGTAAGGGGATATCTCCGCAAAATTTGAATGTTGGATCGGCCGTGAAAGGTTTGTGGGAGTTATACCCCACAGAGAGATAAGGCGGGGGTGGCGTTGCCATGGTTTTCGCAAAGTTGGTTTTTTAAAAAAGAGTCCATCTGTTACTATTTTGTATAATTTGTATGTGTTGTTGATATTTTTGCCAGTAAAATGGGCAAAAAGCAGGAGAGACGGCAAAAGAGGTCTTTCTTTGTATATATTTATGGTGAATTACTACTGCCTTCAAAACAGAGGAGGATATTCTTGTATAAACGATTTATTCTTTTGGTAAAAGCGGTTTTTGCAGTCTGTCTTATGGCACAGTCTGTGTTTGCCGTTTCACAGAGGGTGATGCATACTCCCTCTCATGAGCTTCTCGATTCTGTGGAGAAGAGTCGTGATGAACTTTCTGACAAGTATGCATCTACGGTGGTTGATGCGGGGTCGTTCCCCGTAGAGTTTGGTGGGCACGTACAGCTCATCACAGATCTATATCGATATGGTGATTTGGCCGACAGTTCATACCTCATGTATGATCGGCAGAACTTGCTTGTTGGCCATGGAAATCACCTACTCAATCTTGAAATGCGTGTAAATCCGGGCAGGAATGTTGATTTCTGGGCAACCATGGGGGTGTACGCGGCCTACCGAGGCTTTTCTTTGTTTGAAAGTGATCCAGCTTATCGCCCGGGACATCACTATGAAGGAGAAGGTGTTTCCGTTGACGAGGACCTTTCAGCGGGTATTGCCATCCGCACGCAACTTGCTTCTTTTATGCTCCAGGCAGGGGCGATAAACTGGATTGAAGCATCGCCTCTTTCTGTATGGAAAGGACAACCTCGTGTGTTTGCATGGGAACGGATGCCCTACGAAATAGAGCAGCCTATCAGTCAGTTTTATGAATATAATATTGCCCACGGCTATCGTGAAGGGCGTGCTGCATGGAATAAGAAACCTTTCCAGGGTATTCATTTGCAGTCGGAGAATCTTCCCGGTGATTTTGGCCTCGACTTTTTCTATGGCGTTGGAAGCCCGATTGACAAGGCGTTAAGAAGTCACGTGGGAGCCTCAAATGAACTTGAGTATCAGGCTGATTATAGTGAGCTTGCCGGCACTGGCTATGGGGATTCCTATACGAAGCAGCTGTTTTATCGCATTCATAGGAATATGCTCGTCGGGGAGCAAAATAATCAATTGCGTATTGGTGTGGGGAATGGATATACCCTCATTTCTGATGATATTCTCTATGCAGAAGAGCATTCCTATCGCCATAATAGTCATCGCTATTTACTCAATCGCTTGTATCAATTTGGTATGATGAATTCCCTTTGGCGCGATTCAGAGGGGAATGAACATACGCCCCGGGACATGGGGCTAGAGGCAACCCAAGATGGGGATGGGAGGTTCTTTTCAGCAGAGCCGGTACATTTTGGCTATGGTCAGTGGATGGAGCCTCGGTTTTTCAATCTTGATGTAGCGGGAACTGCGGGAGATCGCATCCGCTGGGAAATGGATCTCGGTTTTAGTTATATCGATACCAATCGAGTGTATGTAGATCCTCATATTGATGGATGGAGTGACTTAAGTCTTACCAATAGAACCAATTGGCTTTTGGGACAACGGGTTGATGGGATGGATGACCGTATTGAGCAAATGCCCATACATACCGCAGAGACAGAAACGCTTCGCAGTGATGTGGCAGCAGCTCTGTATGGACAGTTTCAATATGGCAATGACAACACTCCATGGAACTTTACCGTAGAAGGGATATATGCGGGAGAAGGGTATAATGCTCCCTACTCCTTTGTGGCCTCACATGACTACTTTTACCCCTTGGGTTCAAACATGCTTGGAGCTCAAACATTTGTAAACGGAACCTCGGCATCTCCCTATTCTCAAAACACCGCTGGTGGGATGCTTACCGTAGAGCCAGAGCTACCTCATTGGTATGGTCACCTTCGGATGAAGTATGGGTATACCCAACAACTTTCTGATATGCGGGATATTATTTTCTTTCCCTATCGTCTGAATGGGGCTGAGTTGAATGCCTCCATGGAAAGCTCTTACAGCAGATACGGTACAGGGGAGATGACACAGCCTATTGGTGGAGCATCTCGGGAATATCAGGCTCGGTTGGGAGATGAAAGCTTTCGAACCGCAGGTGAAACGCCGCAGTCTCCATCCAGTGGTGGGCTTCGCGGAGATTACATGTCTACCTATGAAGGGTTTGTTCCCTATACTGAGCCGCACATGGCCATTCTAAATCTCCTCAGTGCCTCAAGTGATATTGCACGAACCCGGGACCTCTCACGTGTGTGGGATCCGGAAGAAGCAGGGTTGCAGGATGCGGGTTTTCTGAATGTCTTGGATGATACGCGCACCCTCTATTTCAACGGTCGTGATGACATTGAGATTAATCCAGGTTCCATACGAGTTGTAGATAATGGAACAACTCAGTATTACTCCTTTGAGCATTCTGAGGGAGATGATTTCGTCACTGTTCGTGTACAAGATGAAGAGGGTGATGAGGTTCATTCCTTTGAAGAGAGTCTCTTGAGTGAGACCGGGTTTGTTCCTGAAAGCGCGAAAAACAGCTTTTCCTTTGCCTTTGACTGGGGAAAAGATTTTAGCGAATATCTCGGGTATTCAAATGACTTTTTTCTTTCGCTCTACTATGAAATAAGCGGTATTGCCAGTGATGGTTTTACTCCCTTTGCGTTTGACAGTTCTGATGATGATGTTATGCTCTTGTCTCACTATCTTCGTAGTGAACCTGCAGTGGGCTTTCTGAATAATACCTTATATCTTGTTGGTCTTTTTGGTATAGAGACGTGGAAGTCGGATCACGGATGGGTTATTCGGTCGGATGAGGATGGTGAGTATCTTGCCCGAAGCAGTATTGACAAGGTTGACATGGCGTATGGTATTGGCTTTGACTGGGATGTCCTTCGTCGGGTAACCTTAAGTAGTCGGTATAAACGATATACCCACGAAGATAAGAATATCGGTTTCAATGATTATACGGGAAACCATTTTAAGTTTGAAATTAAGGCGTTTTTCTAGAAAACGATAAAGGAGTTTAGAATATATGAACTGCACAAAAGGTTTTACTACAGTATTGGTATGGGTGGCGCTGTTGTGTTTTTCGGTGACAACTCAGGCTCACGCAAGTCAGGGCAGCCACGAGGCACGACTTGACAGTCTAATGGAACAGGTCGATGCAATAATGGCGAAGGCCGGCATCGGGTTTGGCGGGGCGTTTCAGTCTCGGGGGTTTATTTCAAAAGTTGAGAGTGATAGTCCAGAAATGGTACGTCCTAATGCAAAGCATCGCGAGGATATTATGAGTACCACCCTAGACTTATCTATGACCGCTCGTCCTCTTGATGCCTTGGGTGCTCGTGCGGAGTTTCGCCTGCATAATGACTGGCGGAATATGCACACCTCATCAACGACTCCTGTGCATACACGGTGGTTGAGTATTGACGGCCACTTCAACTATCGGGTTTTGTACAATGTCGGTGATTTTAAAACGCGTATCTCTCCTTTCACAATTTGGGCACCGGAACCCACAATTATGTATGAACCGGAGATATTTGCGCAAAGTAGACGAAATACCATGGGTGAGGAGTTCTTGGGGGATAACAACCGTGTGTTACAAGGGCTTAATGTTCGCGTTCCCATCGAGATAGATCCCGTATTTGACCTGTTTGATTTTACGGTGCTCGGAGCGCGTCTCAGTTCAACGTCAAAAGATGACCCCTTTGCCCCTTCCGTGATGGATCCGGTGATGATGGACCGTTATCTTTTTACATCAAATCTTGATCTGGTTATTCGTGAAGGTCTCGGCCTTGGTATGACCTATATGTATAACGGTGATGCCCTTGATACCTATGGCGATACATCGCGAACTCGTTTCTCAGAACATTCAAATAACGTACTTGCTGTGCGTGGTATGTTCGGGTCTGATCTTTTTTCAGACATGAACGAGACATTCTCCTTTTTACTAGATGGTGAGTTTGCCCTTTCTGATTTTGAAGAGTCTCCTAAGCGGTTTACGAGTGATGAAGGGGTTGTTGATGATGATGATACAGAGGGACGTGATTTTTCAGGGTACGCTCTTCGCCTTGGTGCTGAAGCCGGACTGCATACCGATGCGGGACAGGTGATTCTCAATGGTGCTTTTATTAGCAATGAGCATACTTTTACAAACGAGCTTGCACAGAGTCCTGTTTTTTGGCGCACCAATGTTATCAATACTGAAGCGCTTCCTTCAGACCATGGCCCGTTAAATTATAATGCTTTTAATGCCTTATATCGCCATGTGTTTCATTTTGCTCCTTCCGGTGACAATGCCGAGCGTCTCGACTATCTAAAACGCCCTATGAATAAGATTGCGTGGACGCGGGCAATTATGGGTACTGATGAGCCTGAAGCGCTTATGGGGTCTCGCGGGTTTTATACCCTCGAAGAGTATCAGAAGGGTGAACATCTTGGTATGATTGATCGTGAACTTTCTCCGATACTTCCCTTTGGTCTTGCCACTCCAAATCGTCTTGGTGCAACTCTCGACCTTACTGGTGATGTCCTAGACAAGGCTGTCCAATTTAGTGGGACTGCACAATTCTACGAAGAGATGGAGCGTACCACCGTGGTTGATCCAACGGATGCTTCTATGCTCTTAGACAAAACTTCCTATGCGCAGTTTGGCGGTGGTGCAAGTGTTGATATCGCCCGATTAGGACAGTGGTACGAGCGCCCCATCCTCCTTTCAGGGAGTCATCTTTTTAGTTCTGTAGAAGGGCAATTAGGCTTAATTGACGAAAATAATGATGCCCAAATACAGGATTACACGCAGGATATTAATTTTACGAATCTGGGGCTTGATTTTCAATTTCATGACAGAATGGCTTTGCTCGGCGGGGTACAACTCTTACATTCTACTCATGATGTAACAGAGGTAGATCACGATTTAACCCAATGGTCAACCGGGATGCGTTTTACTGTTCGTGAAGGTGCCTCTATTACGACATCCTATGGTGTGATAGATCAGAAGTATACCATTGGCGGTGAAGAGCGTTCTGCAGAGTCAAAGCAGTTTGATCTCCTAATGACCATGAAGTTCTAAATTGAGGGTATCTATGTTGAAAAAAGAACTACTAATTCTATGTATTGGGGCTGTGCTGTCTGTGTATGGTACAGTCACCCTGGATACGCTGGATGTTGTTGATACACGGGTCGGTCCTGTCTCGGTTCGACCGTCTTCCCATGTGTTAGACAGTATACAACGTCATCGTGAACAATTTATCCGTGATGTTGATACGTCCCTGTTTTTCGTTTTCTTTGATGAAGATTATCCTTCAGGGGCATATACGTATGAGTATCCAGAGAATCTTTCCCGCATCTCTGTGCCGGAAGGTTCAGGACGAACTGGAGAAGTTGCTGTGCGATACGACTTGTATCCCGGTGATTATTCCGGTGCAGCCATTGCTTTGTATGGACGCCAGTTGGACATGACCGATATTGTGCATACCGGCGCTCTTGAATTTTGGGTTCGAGGGACAACCGGCGGAGAACAGGCACAGATTGGGTTTTCTGATAGTGAAGCAAGTGGCGTGAAGGTGCAAAACACGCTTCCCTTGTCTCGATATGGCGCAATACGTCCTTTCTGGACACGAATATCCATTCCCTTGGCCGACTTTGGGCGTCGGGGGTCTTACTGGGATGATCGACTTGATCGTGAGGAACATCTTCCCTTTGGATGGGATGAAGTTACGGAATTTCTCGTAACCATTGCTAAAAATGAAAATCCCGCATTTCAGGTGTATTTTGATGATATCGTCATTCGAACTGATGTATATGACTCTTCAAAAGCCTTTGATGAACCATATTGGGATGAAGTAGAACAGGTGTTATCTGCACCCGGCGCTCTTCCTGAAGGAATCTCCATACGTGAAGAGCTTTTCTCCGGGTATTTTACGGATGGAAGTTATGGAACGGTATACGGAGGTCTCACTTCTTTTACGTCGCAACCTGTAGGAAGTACTACCTCAGGCGATTCCGCTGTAGCGATGTATTTTGATAATAGTGATTTTTCCGGTGCTGCAATTAACTTTGGTGATACCTATGACCTTGATTCGCTTCGGCAACATGGTGCTGGTATCGGTTTTTGGGCAAAAGCTGGTCCGGGAACTGATATTGTTCATTTTGGCCCATCTGATTGTGAAGATGTGGACGGTCGTTCTGTTGGAACATCCTTGAATCTTGCTGATTATGGAGATCTTGGTACAGAATGGAGCTATTTTACGGTACCACTCAGAGAGTTTCCTGATGATGGATCATGGTGGAATCCAGAAACATTTAGCACTTCTCCGGGAGTGATTGACTGGAAACATATTTCTGATTTCAGTTTTACCACAAATAAGTATGGAAATCGGGTTCCTGTGGGAGAACCGGCGAAGCTTTTTGTGACAGATCTCGCCATTATTGATTCTGTACCGGGGTATGTAGATCCTGAAGCATACTGGGATGAGTTCTACTCAGATGCGCCGGATCAACTTGTCTTTGATTTTGAGGACTTAAGTGGCAGTTTTGGCGCCTATTCTGGAAGTGGGTCGAGTATTTCTGCGCAAGTTGAATATCAAGCTGACGTGAGTCTTCGCCCTCGTTTAGGCCGGAAATTCTTAGAGGTAAGTTATACCTTAGGTGATTGGGCGCAAGCAACGTATGATTTTGTTGCGCGCAATGCTCCGTCTCAAATGTATGATTGGAGTAACCATAAAGCAGTACGTTTTGACATCTACTCCCAAGCTGAAGAACAGTACATTGGGGTACAGGTAACCGATGCTGGTGGAGAGGCGTGGTCTGCAAATATTTCCGTTAAGGAAGGGTGGCAAAATGTCGTGGTGCCCCTGCGTCGATTCCGTAGAAATATTTACCAGGATGCCAGTGCTGATGCTGATGGCAAGCTTCGTCTCGACCAAGTGCAGCAGTTCAGTATCGTTCCACGAGATGTGGGGCACTCAAGTGTAGTGCGCATAGATAATGTGTATCTGACCAACTCTCTTGAGAATGATCCCTTTGAAGTTGAATAAATAAGGGAGTGAGGGTGTAAATCACCCTCACTCTGCTGTTGTTTCGAAAGGTGTTTTTATGAAAAAACGGAATGTTCTCTACCTCATAGGCTTGCTTTTCTTGTCAGTAGGAGTTGTGTGGTATGGAGGTACAAACCGATCTCTTTTAGCCTTTTGTGATACTCTCTTTGCGGGGGCAATGATTACACTGCTATTTGGGTTGATTCTTGTGATAATTAATAGCTCCCGTCTTCATTACTACAAGTATATTACGGAAAAATTCCGACGAAAAAAAGGCGCTGAGAGTGCTGAATCTTTTGAAAAAAGCGAAGCTCGACGCTTTTCCTATGTTGTCTATGGTGTCTATTTTGCTGCTGCAGGTGTTCTTGGTGTAGCGGTGTGTGCTTATCTTACAGTGCACTACTCTCTATAAGTTTTCAGTATTGTTACATCAGCAGATAATCCTATGACGGGTAATCTCTAAAAAACTCAAAAACATTCTTGCCGAGATATTATATTATTGTGAATTTGTGTTCTAATTTTCCACGTGGATTAAGAAAGGAAAAGGGTAATATGAGAAAAATGTGCCTGATTTTGTCTCTTTCTGTTTTGGCCCTTGCGATGGTGTCATGCGGAACTGATGACAGGAGTTTTGGGTATCCCCGAGAAGAAACATTGTATGTCGGGGGGTTGCAATGGGGATCTCCAACAACGTTTAATCCTCTTGCATGGTGGTCAGCTTTTCCTATTATGGAAGGAGGGAACAACACTGTTACGTATGAACCTCTCGTGTTGTTTAATAGTTTTACCTCCGAAATGGAACCGCTTCTTGGTACCATTTACGAAGAATCAAATGAGTACATTTCTGTTATTATGAACTCCGCAGCGCGCTGGAGTGATAACCGCCCACTTACCGCAGAAGATGTTAAATATACCTACGAGTTAGCTCGAGATAATTCTGTGCTATATTCCGGTGTGTGGGAACATCTCACTGATATTACTATTGACACCGTGAATGTTGACACCCTAGCAGATATCGTTTTGCCGGATGATCATTACGGGCAGCACGAGCGAATCACTTTTCACATGGAGGGAGCCGCACAACAAAATCCCCTTGCTGTATATGGGGCTCTTCAGTCGGTTCGAATTCTTCCAAAACATTTTTTTGCTGAAAAGTTAGAAGAACTGGATGGTGATTTTGAGGCACTGCGCAGTTTAACCCTTGGAGATTCGCCCATTATTTCAGGGCCGTACCAAATACACAACTATACCAATGAACGAATTATCTTAAAACGTCGTGATGATTACTGGGGCAATGACGCTCTTTTTGCAGGAGAAGAACCAGGGCCTCGGTATATTCTACATCCCATTCTTGAAGGCAATAGTCACTTTAACCTTGCTTTGCAGCAGGGTCGTATTGATGTGACTTCTACTTATCTTCCCCGAGTCTGGACGCGCCGCGATATGGGTGTGCAAACATGGTATGAAGAACAGCCCTATTACATGGCAGGTTCTATTCCAACTCTTGTACTGAATACCGAACATGAAGAGCTGTCAAGTAAGTATATGCGCCGGGCCATTGCTAGTGCCATTAATTATGAAGATGTGCGAGATCTTGCTATTTCGGGATACAGCGAAGATATTCAACCTGGTCTGATTCTTCCCTTTGGTAATGAAAAACAGTATTTTTCTGCCGAAGATGCTGAAAAGTATGGTACATCCTTTGATAAAGAGAAAGCCCGTAGCTACCTCGAGAAAGCTGGATATACTTCGGTGTGGCATGATGATGGACGCTTGAGCCATATGGAAAACGAAGATGGCGAGCCTGTCCGCTCTTTACGCATTATGTGCCCCTCTGGATGGACTGACTGGGAAGCCATTGTGCGTATTGTTGTACGAGATCTACGGCGAGCCGGTATCGATGCGTATCAAGATTTTGTGGATCAAGGTGTATATAGGGAAAGTCAGCCTGTTGGGCGTTTTGATATGATCTTGTTTACTCCTGCCCCTGAGCTTTCTCCCACAACTCCTCTTTCTCGTCTAGAGGGCGTTATGTCATCGCAGTTTTGGGCGCCCATCGGAGATAGAATGGAAGAAAACTATGGGCGATATAATAATCCTGAGTCTGACACATATAACCCTGCTGTAGACAGCTTGATTAAGAATATCCCCTTGATTACCAATCAAGACTCCTTGGTAGATGCCTATAGAAAGCTCAATCGTATTTTTATGAAAGACCAGCCAGCCATACCTCTGGCATATCGTCCAGAGCAGTATTACCAATTTACAGAAGCAGTATGGGAAAACTTTCCCCATGCGGACAATCCCGTTGGGCCTCAGTTAGTACCCACCATCGGTGCAGCACGGAATGTCCTTTGGAAATTACGATCCACGGAAAAAGGAGAATAGATGTTAAAACACAATCCTACGTTGAAGTATGTTATCAATCGTATTTTATGGTATGTCCTTACCTTTTTTGTAGCGATTACAATCAATTTCTTCCTCCCGCGTATTGGAGGGTCTGATCCGGTAACCTTAACTCTTAATAGAATGTCTTCTGGGATGACCCCTGACCGGGTTCGTCAGATGGAAGAAGATCTGAATGTACGGTATAATCTTGCTCGTCTTGATGAAGACGGGAACGCTATCCGTGCGAAGGTTGGGGCTGATGGTAATTTTGTGCGCGATGCCGAAGGAGATCTGGTTCCTGATGAGAAGGGGCGGGTTGTTCGCCGAAGCTTATTTAACCAATATCTCAATTACCTCGGGATGACCATGCGAGGTGATCTTGGTATGTCCATACAGCAAGATCGTCCCGTTGCGGAAATTATGCGGGAGTCCATACCTTGGACGTTGGCCCTACAATTTCCTTCCATCGTTATTGGCTGGATTGTTGGTAATATATTAGGTGTTCTTGCGGCGTATAAACGTGGCTCTTTTGATAAGATCCTTTTTCCTGCTTCTATGTTGAGCACCTCAATTCCGTTTTTCGTATTTGGTATGGTTTTAGTATATGTGTTTGCCATACAGCTAAACCTCTTTCCTGCGTATGGAGGGTATGCCTGGGAGTACACTCCAGGTTTAAATATGGGTTTCATCATGAGTGCAGGATATCACTTTATATTACCCTTTTTGTCAATTTGTCCGGTCATGGCTGGTGGGCAGGCAATTGGCATGCGTTCTATGTCGATTTATGAGTTGGGTACGGATTATATTAAGTTTTCTAAAACCCTTGGTATTCGCGAACACCGCATTATTAAGTACATCTTTCGTAACGCCATGCTTCCACAACTTACGGGATTGGCCATGATGTTGGGGCAAATGGTTGGTGGTGCTTTGATTACAGAGCTTATCTTCTCATACCCCGGCTTAGGAACAGCATTACTTGATGCGGTAAATCAAAATGACTATTTTGTTATTCAGGGGGGAGCCTTAATTGTGGCAATATTCCTTCTTATAGCAAACTTCACCGTGGATATTCTCATTGGTATTTTTGATCCCCGGGTAAAAGCCGGAAGAGTGGAGGGTTAATCTATGAAGCTATTTAAAAATCTTCTGAAAGAAAAAACGTTTGTTTTTGGATTTTTTACGTTTATAATTGTTATTCTTTTTGCCGTCATTGGGCGTATGTTTGTAGATCCCGTGACTTACGATAACTCCGTAGCGGGAACATATACGCCTCCATCAAGTTTGGCACTTCTTGGTACCGACCACATTGGGAGAAGTGTTCTTCCCATGCTTATCATGGGGTTGGGGTCATCCCTCTATGTTGGTCTTCTGGCAGGGGTGATTGCAACCTTTGTGGGCACCTTACTCGGTGTGTATGCCGGTTTTATTGGGGGGGTGCTTGATGATATCATTAATATGGTGACAAATCTCTTTATGGTTATTCCCATATTCGTGGTGTTACTCTTAATAAGTTCTGCCATAGAGGACGGGCGGTCTTTAACCTTAGTTGCCGTTATTATCGGCTTAACAGCGTGGACATGGACATGTCGGTCTGTGCGAGCACAGGTTTCCAGTCTTCGTACGGGAGACCATATTTCCCTTGCGCGGCTCAATGGTGACAGTACATTTAAGATTCTTTTTGTGCATGTACTACCCTACCTCTTCTCGTACATTTTTATGGTGTTCATTATTCAGCTTGCTACGGGAATCTTAATGGAAGCAAGTATCAGTATGATTGGTCTTGGTCCGGTAGAAGGTGTTTCCTTGGGTATTATCCTTAATGAAGCAAATGCAAATTTTGCTCTCATTGACGGAGCGTGGTGGGCCTTTTTCCCCGCTGCATTTCTTACCACTATTCTGGTCTTTGCCCTCTATACCCTGAATACCTCTATGGAAGGTGTTTTTAACCCTCGTTTGCGAAAAGAATAGGAGAAGCCTTATGGCAGTATTTGAAGTAAAAAATTTATCACTTCACTATAGAACACGATTTGGAAAACGGATTCACGCAGTGCAGGATGTGAGTTTCTCCATGGAAGAGGGAGAGATTCTTGGTATTGCCGGAGAGTCTGGATGTGGGAAAACCACTCTGGTAAGTGGGTGTATGGGGCTTTTTATTCCCCCGCTCTACCCCACAAGTGGTGATGTTCTTGTGCGGGGAGAATCTCTCATGGGACGAAGCCCAGATGAAGTACGCGAAAACGTACTCTCAAAAAAAGTGAGTATGATTCCTCAAGGGGCATTTAATGCTCTCAATCCGACTCGGAAAATTAAAGACCTTGCGGCAGATTTAATTATGAGCCATGAGAAAGATACGGTATCACGAAAAGATCTCTATCCACGTATTCGTGAGCGTTTTTCTATTCTCGGCATGGATACAGACAAGGTCCTCAATTCTTTCCCCATACAGCTTACTGCTGGGGAAAAACAGCGATCGGTTATTGGTATCTCAACGTTGCTGAATCCCGGTATGGTAATTGCCGATGAGCCCACTTCTGCCTTGGATGTAAGTACGCAGAAAAAAATTATCGGCATGATCTTTGACCTGCTTGATAAGAAGATTTTCTCAACAATGATGTTTATCACCCATGAGCTAAATCTTTTGCGTCATGTGGCTGACCGTATTGCCATTATGTATGCTGGTCAGATTGTGGAGCTTGGTACAACAGAGCAAATTGTTTTTGATGGAAGACATCCGTATACACAAGCCTTAATGGGCTCCATTATGAGCGTTGACGAAAATGAGAAAGACAAGAAACCGGAATCCCTTGAAGGGGCGCCCCCGAATCTTGCAAATCCCATTGAGGGGTGTCGTTTTGCTCCTCGATGTAAGGTTGCACGGGAAGATTGTAAACATACTGAGCAGGTAATTCGTATGGTGGGTGATCGTGAAGTGAGGTGTAAATATGCCGAATAAAGATGTGTTTGAGTTTAAAAATGTTACCAAAAGCTTTGGTCATGGCAAAGATGTTACCGTTGCGGTAAAAAATCTTGACCTTGCCATTAAAGATCAAGAAATTGTTACCGTTGTAGGGGGCTCAGCCTGTGGAAAATCGGTTTTTGGAAAACTACTCCTTGGCCTATTGAAACCCACCCAGGGTGAACTGCTCTTTCGTGGGGAACCTATTGGTGACCAGATTGAGCATTGGCAGGAAGTGCAAATGGTCTTTCAGGATCCCTTTACTTGTTTTAATCAGTTTCTCCCTATCCGCCGTCAATTGGAAGCTTCTTTTGGAGTGTTTAAGGGAAAAAAACCTTCGGCTAAGGAGATTAAAAGACGGGTTGATGAAGGATTAATGGCGGTGAACATGAAGCCACAAGAGATTGAGGACAAGTATCCCTTTGAGCTTTCCGGGGGGCAGATGCAGCGTATGTTACTTGCGCGTATCTTTGCGCTTCGTCCGAAAGTATTGGTTGCAGATGAACCGACCAGTATGGTTGATGCATGTGTGCGTGCCGGCATACTTGATTATCTGCTGAAGCTGAAAGATGAGCTTGATATGACAATTGTCTTCATCACTCACGATATCGGTCTCGCCTATTATGTAAGTGATCGTATTTTTATTATGCACGATGGGGAAGTTGTTGAAGCAGGTGATCCTGATCAAGTCGCTTTTTCTCCGAAAAACCCGCATACGATTCAATTACTTGAGGATATTCCAGAAATTCACCGAGAGTGGATACAGCGATAAAAAAGAGGGCTTCGGCCCTCTTTTTTTATTTCCAATTAAAATAATTTAGCCCTTCAAGCACTCCTTCAGTAGCTTCACCTTGTGCGATAAAATTTCCTTCAATTGTACGTGCTTCCTTTTTGAGCTCTTCGGGTGTATTTCCTACAATGATTGAAGGAATAGTACTCATAAATACGGCATGGTCATTGCCTGAATCGCCCGCGTAAATTTGTTCATTCACGGGTATGCTGAGATGCTTTGTCAGCCATGATATTGCAAATAATTTTGACACCCCCGTGGGAACTAAATCTATAAGCCAATAGTCTTCTCGATGATCACGGCTGATAATTGGTTCCCACGGTGTATTCCGAAGGAGCTCTGCAAGCTTTTTTGTAACGCCATCTTTGTCCTGCGGCTGTACTGTATAACTTGCTTTAAACGGACCGTTGTTGGACTCATCCTGTGCCTGTATGGGAAGCGGGGAAAGCTTTTTTTTGAGTGATTCCACAGGAAGCTCTGCACAGATTTCTGCTAGGACATCATGATAGGCTGATGAGGGAAAGAACCCCTCTTCCCGTCTGATATATACAGAGGTTCCCACATCAGCAATAAGGTAGTCAGGCTCTGGAAGAGCGTAGGTTTGGATTGCTGCAATAATTAAGGCGTGGTTTCGACCTGAGGCATAGGTCAGTTGCAATTGAGATGACTGCTTTCTCCGACGAAGAATCTCCTGTAAGGCAGCACGTTCACCAGCACTGCCCCTGTTTGGGATCAAGGTTCCATCAAGATCTGTTATGAAAAAAAATGCCATGGGCAACTCCGTGTCAAAATAGTATAAAAGTATATGTTGTTCCCTCTTCTCATGCAAGGATCTCTTTGCCTGTCTTTGGTAAGACGAGGAGCGTTGTGTTTATTACAGCATGATTTTGCTTGAATTTTACTGTGCCATATTATATCGTTATATACTACCATCATAGAAAGGATGGACCATGAAAAGAAGTGTATTCGTATTCGGGGAAGTCCTCTTTGATAGTTTTGATACGGGAAAAACTGTTTTAGGCGGAGCCCCGTTCAACGTTGCGTGGAATCTGCAAGGATTTGGTCATACACCTCGATTTATCTCAGCTGTTGGTGCCGACGAAGATGGTGCGGCAATTTATTCTGCCATGGAACGTTGGCAGCTTAGTCGTGAATTTGTGCAACAAGATTATATTCATGGCACCGGACGTGTGATCATACACCTTGATAAAGAGGGGGAGCCACAGTATGATATCCTGCCGCAGCGTGCGTATGACTTTATACCCCGTACAGAGTTACCCCTAGAGGACGGAGATATCCTCTATTATGGCTCTCTTGCTGCACGAAGTGAAGTATCACGAGAGAGTCTTTTTAATCTTTTAGATCGTGATGAGCTGCTGTGCTTTTGCGATATTAATATTCGAGAGCCCTGGTACGATTCTACCTGGGGGGAAGAGTTGTTGCGTGCTGCGGATATTCTGAAGGTAAATCGTGATGAACTCTTTTTCTTGGCAGGAGGTTTCACCGAAGATATTGTAGATGCCGCTCACTTACTTCGTAAACGCTATGAAATTTCCATGATTGTGGTTACCCTCGGTGAAGCGGGAGCATGGGTCGTTGATGATACAACATCTATTAATGTACCCGCAGCACCGGTTCAATCGTTTGTTGATCCCGTCGGTGCGGGAGATGCCTTTGCATCAGTTGTTTTAGATGAGTTAGCGCACCATAAAAAGTGTACTAAAGAAACGTTACAAAAGGCGGGGGGCTTTGCTGCCCGAGTCTGTGGAATGTCTGGGGCAACCTGTTCAGATCGGCAGTTTTATCAGTCGTACTAAGGAGAAAAAATGGATAAGAAGCTAGTTATTGGGATGGTAAATATACACGGTCTGTTTCGTGGATATGATCAAGAATTAGGAATTAATCCTGATACGGGTGGACAGACGAAGTATGTACTCGACCTTGTAAAGGCTCTTTCACAGCGGGAAGAAGTAAAAGCCGTGTATGTATACACACGCCAGATTATTGATAAGAAGTATGATGCTTCCTATGCGCAGCTGGAAGAGCAGATAAATGAAAAAGCGTGGATTATTCGTATTCCCTTTGGTCCGAAACGATATTTACGTAAGGAAAAACTATGGCCACACATAGATAGCTTTGTCGATCAAACCCTAAATTACATCAGAAAGTCAAAGATTATTCCTCATGTATTTCATGGGCACTATGCTGATGGTGGATATGCGGCCAGCCAATTGGGGCTTCTCTTGGGTGTTCCCTCTATTTTTACGGGACACTCCTTAGGAAGAAGTAAGAAACGGCGTCTCCTTGAGAAGGGAAAACAGGAAGAGCGTTTGCAAGAAACCTTTCATTTTGATGAACGTATTGATGCGGAAGAATTCTCTCTTGACTCAGCAGCTTGTGTCGTTACCAGTACTGTTCAAGAGGTTGAGGAACAGTATGCTGAGTATTCCTGTTATCATCCCGAAACCATGGAAGTAATACCCCCAGGGGTTGATCTTGACTCCTTTGAGCCCTATGATGAAAGCAATACAGATACCGCTTTGACGCGGCGTTTTGAACATTTTCTCACAGAACCGGATAAACCTGCTATCCTTGCCCTTGCTCGTCCCGATGACAGAAAGAATTTTGCCACCTTAATACGAGCGTATGGAGAAAACAGAGAATTGCGTAACAAGGCCAATCTCATTCTTATTATGGGGAATCGGAAGGATATCAAGAGCTTCAGCCCAGAGCAGCGTAAAGTGCTCTATGAGGTATTATATTTAATTGATTACTACGATTTATATGGAAAGGTGGCCTACCCAAAACAGCACGATGGAGACGAGGTGCCCTTTGCCTATCGGTGGGCTGCATCGCGGCGCGGTATTTTTGTGAATCCCGCCTATACAGAACCCTTTGGCCTTACCTTGCTTGAGGCATCGGGGAGCGGCCTTCCCATAGTCGCTACTAATGATGGTGGCCCCCAAGATATTATAATGAATTGTAAAAATGGATTGTTAATAGACCCTTTTGATACACGGGATATGGCGCAGAAGATGTTGCGTCTGCTGACTTCCCCTGATCTTTGGCAACAGTATTCCCGTGCTGGTATCGAAAATACGCGTATCTATTATTCGTGGGATAACCATGTTGAAAAATATCTTAAAGATCTTGGAGAGATTGTTGTTGGTAATCGTCCGCGTATATTTAATGTTGCAAAACGAGATTACCGTCTTTCCCAGATTGATCGGATTATCATCACAGATATCGACAATACCCTGACGGGTGATGAAAATTCTCTGAAGGAGTTTTCTCAGCTGGTGCAGGAGATGCAGGGGCATATTGGGTTTGGCATTGCCACGGGCAGAAATAAGGATTCAGCCATGAAGCTCCTCTCCGAACTTGATGTTCCAGAGCCGGATATTATGGTAACATCTGTAGGTACAGAAATTTTCTATGGAAAGAAACAAATTACTGATGAGTCATGGCAGAAGCGGATCAATTACCGGTGGGATCGCCAGGGTATCAGAAATCTGTTTGATAATGTGGAGGGCTTTTACTATCAGGATGAGCCGCAACAATCAAAATATAAGATAAGCTATAAGCTTGATATGGAACGATCCATGTCGATAAAGAATATTAAGGAACTCCTATGGCGTGAAGGGTTTCATGCCAAGGTTGTTTTTTCCCTCGGTATGTACCTTGATTTTATTCCCATTCGGAGTGGAGACGGTCTTGCAATTCGCCAGCTCTCTTTCCGATGGGGTATTCCTTGGGAAAATATTTTAATAGCTGGTGACAGCGGTAATGATGAGGCAATGTTGAAGGGTGAAACCCTGGGCGTCGTTGTGGCCAACCACAGCATGGAGTTGGAGAAATTACGCGGATATCCTCGTATCTACTTTTCTGATAAAAGTCATGCTGGCGGTATTATCGATGGTATATCCTACTATAACTTTTTAGACACGATTGAGATTCCCAATGAACGAATTGACTAAGAATAGTGATACAGATACCTATCATGAGCATGCGCGTATCACCTTACGGCGGCTTATGCCCGTATTTGAGCGGCAATTGTCGAATACGGAAGAAGAGGTGCGGGAAACCTTTCTTGAACGGGTATCAACCCACTGGCCGCGCCTTTTCTCCCTGCTGTTTCAGCTTTACGGTCATCGATATGATTTCTTCTATCACCTGGAACAGCTTGCCATAGAGCTTTCGCAAACCTATTTAGAACGCCCCCAGCGTCTCAAAGAACGTGATAAGCAGCGGGAGTATGACCCAACGTGGTTTATGTCCAACGAAATTGTTGGAGGAGCGATGTACGTGGGGCTTTTTACGGAAAATCTCCAAAGTCTCCGTGAAAATATTTCCTATTTTAAAGAGTTGGGCATTACCTATGTACATCTCATGCCACTCTTTGAAGAGCGGGAAGGGGAGAGTGATGGGGGATATGCCATAAAGGATTATCGTTCTGTCAATCCTGAATTGGGAACCCTTGATGATTTACGTGAGGTGGCGCAGGCCTTTCAAGAGCAGGGGATTCTACTTGTTCTTGATTTTGTATTTAACCATACTTCGGATGAGCATCTATGGGCAAAGAAGGCACAGTCGGGCGATCCGGAGTTTCAAGATTTCTACTATATATTTCCTGATCGTACGATTCCCAATCAGTACGAAGAGCATTTGCGCGAGATCTTTCCGACGGTGCGGCGGGGAAACTTTTCGTGGCATAACGGCATGAAAAAGTGGGTATGGACTACCTTTAACAGTTATCAATGGGATTTAAAATATGCCAATCCATCAGTATTTCGTGCCATGCTTGGTGAGATGTTTTTCCTCGCAAATGTGGGAGTTGATGTGCTTCGTTTGGACGCCGTTGCCTTTATTTGGAAAAAAATGGGTACGAATTGCGAAAATCTACCGGAGGCACATCTGCTTATTCAGGCATTTAATGCTGCTGTACGGATTGCCACACCAGGGCTCATTTTTAAATCAGAGGCTATCGTCCATCCCCGAGATGTACTAAGTTATGTTTCACCGGAAGAGTGTCATCTGTCCTATAATCCGCTTTTAATGGCCATGCTTTGGGAAGCCTTGGCAACACGGAAGGTACATCTTTTGCATGAATCGGTAAGTCGAAAATTCTCCATTCCGCAAAATACAATGTGGTGTAACTATTTGCGCTGTCACGACGATATCGGATGGACCTTTGACAATGATGATGCATGGCGTATCGGCATAGATCCGGAAGGACATCGTGATTTTTTAAACCGTTTTTACACGGGGGATTTTGAAGGCTCTTTTGCCCGGGGGGTTCCCTTTCAGTATAATCCCGATACGGGGGATATGCGCATTTCCGGCACCCTCGCTTCCCTTGCGGGGCTTGAGCAAGCCATTGATGCTGAAGATGGGCTTTTGCAGGATATGGCTATCAAGCGCATAGTTCTCCTGAATAGTCTTATTATGAGTATGGGGGGAGTTCCCTTACTCTACCTTGGTGAAGAGTGGGGGGTGCTAAATGATTATGACTACATACATGATCCTCGAAAGTCTGAAGATAGTCGTTGGATTCACCGTTCTACCATGCGATGGGATTATATTGAAGGGCTTGACATGGAAGATTCGCTGCAGGGACGGATTTATCGACATATACAGCGGTTGATTCATTTGCGCAAAGAGCATACGGCCTTTTTTGGAGCGGCAATCGATGTCTTTTATAGCGGTAACGAACATGTTTTTGCCTTTATTCGTAATAATATGGGGGCGCAAATTGTTGTTTTGGCGAATTTTTCTGAGGAGCCTCAAGAGGTTTCCGGCAATGTCATAAGGTCTCACGCCATCGGTCGCTTCTTCTATGATATCTTTACAGAAGAGGAGATTTCCACCGCAAAACCCATTCCCCTTGGGCCATATCAGTTTCGGTGGTTAGAGCGTCGTTAGAAAGTGACCCGTGCCTGAAATGACATGGTGTGTACCCAGTCTGTTTTTTCTGCATAGTTGCTGAGCCAAAATCCTTGAACGCGTGTGCGTTTTCCCAGAGCAATGTGGGAGGTAAGGTGTATACGGTGATTATGCCCGCCATGATAATTCCTGCCGAAGGGTGAGGGAGGTTTTTCCTGCATATCTAGGTACGCTCGGGTATAACTGAGTTGGGTGTGATTCTGGAGGCTGGGGGAAAGGCGTATCCCCGCTTCCATACTGGCAAAAGAGCCCGTTTCATTGCCGGTTGATATAGCGCCTGCACTTTCCGTGAAAAAGAGGGTAAGTGCATCGCGTAAAAGAAACTCCTGCGTAAGATCTCCATATCCTTCTCTCAGACGTTCTCTTTGAGAAAAACGGACACGTTTTTCAAAAGCAGCGGGCAGTTTTATCCCTATCGCGAAGCGTGGGGTCAGCTCTTTTTTGTTTCTGCCTTTGGACGAATGCTGTGAAGCGTATCTCCTCGGGACGCGCGATGGGACATGGTATTTGAAAGGCGGTGCTGTGCCTTGGCTGCATGGCGATACCAATAGGTTTCACCGTGTAACTCTGTGAAGGTATAGAGCACGGAGTCAACATTTTGAGACAGGGTGGCGTAGCCGGGGAGGCGGGTTTTGGAAACTCCCTGAGTAGTATCGTGCATGTCTTCATGTATGGAAAAATTGAGGGACCATCCGTAGGAATGATCAGCGGTTCCCGATGAATAGGCTACATCCCACAAGAAGGCATTTGAAATGACCGGGGAATCGTCGTCACTCCACAGGGTTATTTCCCGTGCAAGGTAATCGCCGTACTCATCGGGAACGAATTGCCCCGTAAGGCTGTCTCTACTATGCGTTCCGGTACCTTTCGGTACGGGGGTATATTCCCAATTTTTCTCACGGGAACTCTCAGACCTGGTTGTATACTGGATATAAGATGAGAGCCGGTTATTGAGACGGTGTTGTCGGTCGGTTATGGAAAGGAGTACACTTTTTTGGTCTTGGTCCCCCTCGGTTCGTACGGTGTACGTACCGTGATACGCGATATGGTGGTTGGGTGATATATCGTGAGCAAGTTCTTGCTCCAGAGAGGTGAGGGAAAAACTATCACGGGCTGTACGGTGTGTTTCGCCCCCGCGTCGTTGCGTGTGGCGGTTGAGGCTTGTTTTTACTCGTAGTGGACTTCGTAGTTTTGTGGTAAGACGCGCTTCTAGCTCGCCATAATTGTTTTCCGGTTCGGGGGTTGTTCTCCACCGCTCCTCAGCAGAGAAGAGTAGTTGAAGGTTTTGCCGATCCATTTCGGCAGAAAAGGCTTGCTGTCTGAGGGTTTCTTCTCGCATTTCATTGCGCTGTACAGCGTAGGAAGTCTGGAGTATGGGGTGAGTACGCAGGGCTATTTCTCCGCCATAGCGATTCCCCAGTTTTTCCACAGTGCTGTGTATTTGTCCACCTGAAAGGGTGAGGAAGAGACGTTGCGCGTAGGAAAGCGAGAGGTCTTGTTGCCACAGAAAGAGGCTGAGGCTATTGTCTTGGGAAATATCCCACTGACGTGCCAGGTCGTGATAATTTACCATTTGCGTACGATCAAAAAGAGAATCAAAGGCGGTCAGGTGACTTTCAACAGTAGTTATCCACAGGTTATCAACATCTGTTGATAACTGAAGGGATGTGGATATACCTCCCGTAGAATGTGGGCTGAGAGCCTCATTAAAGGTGTTGGGATTTCGTAGTTCTCCCATCATATGTGACTGTATTCCTATCTGCTCATGAGGTGTATATTTTATCCGTGCGGCGCCGGTTGCGGTTTGCTTTGGAAGGATCGCATCCATTTCAGCAGAGTAGCGCCCTCCTTCTCCTACATAGAGATAGATATCTTCAAGAAAGGGAGTTTTTGCGGTATAGGATTCAAGGCGTGCAAGAAAAAGAGAGTCATATGAAGAGAATTTCTCCGGTGAAGTGGGGTCGTAGGGAAGATAGGTCCCTTCGGGGTCGGGAGAGAATTGTACCGTATATATGGGTACATTGGTGGTGCGTGCCTCCTCAGGAGGTTTCCAGAAATAGTTCCGAGTTTCCTCATGACGTTTATAGAGCCGATATCGTGACAGCATTTGCGGTATTTCATCGCGAGGTACTTCTCTGCCGGAGAGAATCCGCGGTGACTCCCCTGTACTTTTGGCAAGACGATCCTGTTCCTCCGGGCTATACTCCATGGTGCTGCGAGAAGGGGTATCTCCGAATATATGTAGCATTGCTTCCGTAATAAGGGTTGAGTCGGGGGCTGCAAGGGTAGAATGAATACCCGTAGTTGCCTTGTCATACACACTATTTTGGTAAGAGTATTGAACTTGAATCAGGTGTGTTTCGCGAATTGCTTTTCGATTGGTAAAGTGAATGGAGCTTTCTCCATAATCAACATAGTAATGTCCTGTGTCACGTCCTTCTGAAAGGGGTACGCCGTTAATAGATACGTCTACACTTCCTGGCACAAGATATAAGGGGCCTACATGTTCTCCGTCAAGACGATAGATGCCCCCCTGTATACCTGTTTTCCCTTGAAAATACTGTGTTGCCCGTTGGACCGTGGTAAGCCCACCATAGATTGTTGTGTACCCGTGTTCATAGGTGAGTGTTCCCCCAATACCGGTTGGATACAGTGGGTCTTGTCGAAACGAAGGGGGGGGGGTAATCTCTATGTCTCCGGCAAAGACTTCCCAGCGAGGGTTTTCCACATGGATAAAGATGCGGTCAAGCTCTCCAATGGCACGGGTTCCTCCCTCAAGAGATGAATTTTTATCTACAATAGAGCCGGAGATTTTTGTACTGTCAGTAATTGATCCCGCAAGGGTAATAGTAAGATCTTGCTCAATAGTACTGCGTCCCTGTCCTACTGCCAGGGTAATACCGGAACTTCCTTCTATGCGAATCGATTCAGAGTCCTGTGCTGCACGAGGAGAAGCGCGAGTAGTAAGATCGTGGGCGGCACTATCTTTTCCATGGTCGGTATATCGCATGTACATACGCCGGATATCGGGGTAGAGGCGTGTGTAGGAGATGTACAGGGTTGTTTTTTGGCGGAGGGGAGATTCAAAATAGAGGGCGTTCTGTCCATGGGCGTAGGTCCATGCGGGCAGTAAGAGTGAGTCCTGCGTTTCTATGGTAATGGTTTCCGAGTTGATATGGTAGGGAGAAAGAAAGAGCGGGCCGCGCGTTCCTGCATCCACAGTGATAGTATCCCGGTGTGTTTCCATGGTAGTACCGGCACGCACCACAAAACAGAAAAAAAACAGAGTGAGAATGGTGACGTGTATCGGGGGAGGATGAAAAATAGCTCCTCCTGACGCCCTTAGAGTAAATCCATGAGCTCATCCTGCTGGCTGTCAAGGATGGAGTCAACACGGGTACTGATGCCCGGTGCAGTAGACTCTATTTCTCCCCACTCTACTTTGCGAATAATACGTAACTCGATGGGGGTTTTCAGGGAGAGTTCGTTTATTACGATAAAAACCCGCTGATTCTCCTTCCAGTTTCGTGAGGACGTGATAATAAAGAATCCGGTATCAGAAATATTCAGGGTGGTCGTTTTTTCCTGCACGCCCGTAAAATCGCGAGTGTCAGAAAGGGTTACATTGAGATTAATCTCTTTTCGTTGGGATGTACGCATGATTCGAGGATCAAAAAGACGAGCTTCTTTTTCTATGAAATCTTCCACTGTTTCTACATCATCGCGGTGATGCATGAGATTAATCTGTCCCGAATCGGTATTCCATTTTACTCGTGCAAAGGGATAGATTTTTTCCATCTCCTTCAAGATTGTTTTTTCATGGGGATCCATTTTTACAAACGTAGAAATATCAACCAAAACGCCATTGATGGGCAGGATTTGGGGAATGTTTTCTATTTCATGGCCCGAAGAAATAACGTAGTGACGAATATTGAGATTTGTAAAGTGGGTTTTGTATGCTTGAGCTCCCGCACTTTTACACACAATCATTATATTAATATCGTTGCGATCTATTTTTCTCATAACTGCCTTTAGGTAGTTTCTTTTCGTAAGAATATACGTTTTTTAAGGAAAAAAAGCACCCTTTTGTTGTTTAAAAATAAAAAGAAGGGTGGGGAACCCTTCTTTTTACCTACTGAACGGGGAGGTTCAGTATTCAGTTTTCACGGGGAAAAGGTACTACGCTAAATCTGTATAGAGGGCATGGGTTGAATTGTCCGGTGTATTAAACCAAAAGTACATTTGTCCGTTCTCTATGGTAAAACACTCCAAGAGATTTTGTGTTCCTCCACAGGGAAAAATATTTTCATATCGATCCCGTGCTTTTCGAATAAGTTCATTTTTAATTTTGTCCATGGCGACCTCCGTGTCAAGCCTTTATTCTTTTGTCGGAATGTATATTTGGAAAGTTTAAGGTTTTGTGAAAAAATATGAAATATTCTGTAGCAGCACCACCACATATTTCTGCAATTGCAACGTTGGAGAAAGAAAATTTTCCAACGCCGTGGACGTACTCACAATATAGAGATCATTGTGAGAGTGGCGGTGATATGATTGTTGCCCTTGAAAAGAACGTGCTATGTGGCTATGGCGCCTTACGGCGGTGTGGCCCTGAGTGGGAACTTTACAAACTTGCCGTGGTGAAAAAAAACGAAACCAGGGAATTGGACGTGGACTTCTCCGGTTTGCTATGATACACTTTGGGTTTCAGGCACCACGGGATGCTCTATTTCTTGAAGTACGACGTTCTAATGCTGCACGTTCCTTTTATGAAACTGTTGGATTTCGGCGTGTGGGAGAACGAAAAAACTATTATTCGGATGGGGAAGATTGTATTTTATATCAGTACGGTGGGATATAAAGAGGGGGTTCAGTGTCTACACTGGAATTTAAGGAAAAAGTGTGTGCTGTGTGCGGTACCCGGGGTAATTTTCCTCAAATGGCGAATGTGTCAATTGAGGTTCCCGTAGGAATCGACGGACATCCGGGAGAAGCAGACGCCCTTTCTGTGTCAGTAAATTATTGTACTCACTGTGGCTATGCCACTGAAGATATTGCTACGGCCTTGCCAGGCACCGAGCAGATTGTGTATTCCCCAGCCTATCAAAAACTTGTGCAGGAAAGTACGTACACAGAGTCTGTTCTCAAATTTATAGCAGCATCCTTACTCGCATACAAACAAGGGGACATTGCCCTTGCAATTACCATGCTTATTCGTGGTGTTTGGGTTGCAGAAAGCTATCATGTACCGTCAGAACGTATCTCTCGTATTCGGCGTAAGGCCATAGACCTTATGCTCATTTGTCGCAGTAAGGGTGACTCCTTTGAAATGACTGTATGGCAGGAGGCATATATGATTGTCGAATTTCTTCGCCGTGAAGGGGAGTTTGATGATGCCTTGGAGATTTGCCGTGCGGCTCTTTCACATCATGAGGTTACGGGGGAAGTGCGATACATGCTTCTTTTTGAGGAAGCCTGTTGTGTCGCCCATGACAGCAGTTTTAAGGTCCTCGATGATTTTCAAAAATTTAAGGCTTCGCACTCATCCTGATACGCCACGTGCTTTTAGTCGTTTCTAGGTGCATCTTATCGATTTTCTGTTTTCTCAATCGGTTTCACAGTGCATTTTAGGGCTGAAACAATTAGAAAGAGGATGTGTATGAACCGCCGAGTAGTTGTGACCGGACTTGGAGTTGTAACTCCTATCGGAACAGGCCGGGAGGCATTTTGGGAGGCTGCTGTTAAAGGAACAAACGGTGTTCTTCCTATTACGAGCTTTGATACAACGGAATTTCGTACTAAAACAGGTGGAGAAGTGCGTGATTTTACTGCCACGGATCATCTTCCTGCTTCAGCTGTTACACGAATGGGCCGTGCCAGTCAATTTGCCATTGCTGCAGCGCAGATGGCTTTGGATGAGGCGGGACTTTCTCCCGAAACTATCGATCCATTTCGCATCGGTGTTTCCATGGGAACAACCATGGGAGAGCCACAAATTATAGAAAAATGTGTCGAACTTTTGTGTGCGGCTGACACCCATCATGATATTCCTCAAGGGTTTGCTCCTCAGTATCCTGCCAATGTTATTCAAGCACATATGAGTTCATATTTTAATCTTCGTGGGGCTTCAACCATGATTCCCACAGCATGTGCGGCGGGAAATCATGCTATTGGGTACGCCTATGATCAAATTCGCACGGGATCCCTTGACTATGTGTTTGCCGGGGGGAGCGACCCCTTTGCAAAGGTTGCGTTTACGGGGTTTAACCGTCTTTTGGCAACGACCTCAGATGTGTGCCGCCCCTTTGATAAAGAACGCAATGGTATGGCTGTTTCAGAGGGGGCTGGAGTCCTGGTTCTGGAAAGTCTTAGCTCTGCACTTGAGCGGGGTGCACCTATTTACGGTGAAGTACTTGGCTATGGCCTTGGATGCGATGCCCACGACATGACGATTCCCCATCCGGAGGGTGAGGGCGGAATTCGTGCACTCTCACGGGCTGTAGAAAATAGTGGCGTGGCGAAAGAAGAGGTTGATCTTATTTGCGCTCACGGTACCGGTACACCCGCGAATGATTCGGCTGAAACACGGGTCTCTAAGCACGTGTTTGGCGAGCTAGCTCAGAATATTCCCATGATTTCCTTAAAATCGATGCTGGGACACACCATGGGAGCAGCATCGGCCATTGAAGCTGCTGCTTGTTGTATGATGCTACAACGAAAGAAGATTCTTCCAACGATTAACTATGCAACAGCTGATCCTGATTGTGATCTTGACTACGTTCCCAACACAGCTCGAGATGCAGACCTGCGCGTTATTATCTCCAATGCGTATGCCTTTGGGGGCAACACCTCAGCCATTGTCTTGAAACAGTATACAGAGGGGGCATAAATGAAAAACGTATTGTGATTACCGGCGTCAATGCCCTCACTTCTCTCGGTCTTGATTTTAAATCGTTTACCGAAAATTTGCCCAAACCACCGAAATATTCCATGGTGAACACCTTTGAGGAGCACGCCTTTGGTAGTGATACTCCTGCGTGCAAAGTTCCCTTTGATACAACTGTGGCAAAAAAAATATTGGGACGCAAGGGGTTACGAACAAAAGATCGGGCTACGCAACTCCTTTTTGCCGCCATGGAAGAACCTTTTCAAGACGATCTTGCGCAAACAGAAGAGGATGATCGTCCCGGCTTAATGGTGGGGACTGCCTTTGGAAGTATTGAGAGTGTCGGTAACTTTATTACCGTCGGTGAACGTACCGGGCCTGGTTCGGTTAATCCCCGGCTTTTTGCAAATACGGTTATTAATTCAGCCACGGGTAATGCCAATATTCGGTATGGTTTGAAAAATCATAGCGGCGTTATGTCCACGGGGTTTAACTCTGGCCTTGATGCCCTTATTTGGAGTTGTAACTACATACATAATGAGTACCTTTCCGCAGTGTTTGCTGTGGGACTGGAAGAGTTATCTATCTATACTCTGTTTGGTATGGACCGGGAGGGGTGTCTTTCCAAAAGTGGTACGGCCTCGCCCATGAGCACCTCTGCGGATGGGCTTGTTCCGGGAGAAGGGTGTGGTATTCTTCTTCTTGAAGAGGCAGGTCGTGCATCACAGCGCGGTGCCGCAGTACTGGGTGAGATTGTCGGCTATTGTGCCGCCTTTGAGCCACAAGGGTGGGGCGGTTCCGGTGAATCCATGGTGTATGCCATGGAAGAGGCGCTTCGTATGGCGGGACTTACCGCTAAGGATATTGACTTTGTTGTTTCTGATGCAAATGGGGTTGCCCATGGTGATGCGGCAAAGATGGACACTCTTGCCCGCGTATTTACCGATACGACCCCCGTTACCTCCTATCGTGGACAGCTGGGAGAATCGTACGGTGCGGCTGGTGCCTTGGATGTTTGCGGTATTATTGCTGATATGCAACAAAAGCGGGTTTCTCCCGTGCACCATGAGACGCCACATTCTGGGTGTAACGTGGTGACCCAGGAGCTTGCTTTAGAGAGTTCTTATGCCATGGCGGTTTCCTATTCTGTGGAAGGCCATTGTAGTGCAGTTATTGTAAAAAAACGATCGTAATACTTATAGTAAGGAGTGGTAAATGCCTTCTCATGATGAAATTAAAGATGCAATTCGTGAACTGATTGTGGAAATTGCCGAGGATATGGATATTGATGAGTCTGAGGTACAGGATGATTCTCATCTTGTGGATGACCTTGAACTTGATTCCATGGCACTCTTGGAAGTACTTGCTGGCATGGAAAAAGAGTTTGGTGTGAAGATTCCTGAAAGCGATTTCCCCAAGCTGATTTCCATCGACAAATGTACTGAAACCGTTGAGGAATATTTGGAAAAATAACAGCTTTGATGCGGTGCGCACTCATAAGACCGGCTTACTCAGCCGGTCTTTTTTTAGTAATGGGGGGGCGGCGGTTCTTCTGAAATATGCCCCACTGAAGTAGTATCGTTATTTTTTACCTTTTCTTGAAGCTGCCGGAGGCACTCCTGGAGTAGCTGTATCTCTTCTTCCTGACGAAAAAGGGTCTTGTTTACTTCATCAAGGTGGTGTTCAAGAAAGGCTATTTTTGTTTCTACATTGATTATCTGTTGATCCATAGGTCTTCCTTTGGGATAAATGTATTTTCCAATATACTATCTGTAGAGAGGGTGGGAATGAATAAAAATGTGAAAAAAGGCGTTGCCGCTGCGGTTGTTCTCATGTTTCTGTCCAACGTGCTTAGCCGCGTTATCGGGTTTGTACGGACACAGATACAAGCCGGTTTTATTGGGACTGATCATATCGCTGATGCCTATGCGCTTTCGTTTCTCTTACCTGATACACTCAATTACATCTTAGCCGGCGGTTGTCTTACTGTTACCTTTATCCCGCTCTACCAATCCTTAGAAAAAAGGTCACCCCGTGAGGCCCATGAGTTTGTGTCAAACCTGTTAAACGTGGGCACGGTGATCTTTCTCTTTTCTATTGTCTTGGGCTATCTTATTACACCGGCATTCATTGCATTTGTGGGAGGACAGGAACTTCATGGAGAGTCGCAAGACCTTGCCGTATCGCTGACCCGCTTGGTACTGCCGGCACAACTTTTTTTCTTCTGGGGAGCCGTTATAAAGGGCATACAATTTTCACGGCAGTCGTTCTTATATCCCGCTCTTACGCCGCTGATCTACAACGTGGGTATAATTATTTGTGGTGTTGCCTTGTTTGAATCCCATGGTGTAGCCGGGTTTTCTGTGGGGGTATTGGTGGGGGCTTTCCTCGGTAATGTGGTATTCCAGCTTCCCGGTATGCAGTGCTGTGCAGTGCAGTGGTATCCACGGTTTTCATTCCGTGACCCCCATCTTCGCCATTGGGGTCTTAAGACGCTTCCCCTTATTATTGGGGTTGGGTTTACCTATTCCAACATGGTGTTAATTCGTTTTTTCGGTGCACGAAGCAGCGATGGTATTGGATCGGTTAGTGCCTTAGACTACTCCTATAGATTGTTCATGGTGCTGGTTGCGCTCTTGGGGCAATCTATCGCTTCAGGGATGTATCCCTTTATTACAGAAATGGCCATGGAAAATAGACGAAAAGATATTGAGGAGACCCTTTTTCCTCTCATTGTACAAATTGGAGTTATCCTGTGGAGTATTACGTGGATACTCCCCTTTGTCAGCTATGACCTCATTGCCCTGTTGTTTGAACGCCGTGCATTCACAGCCCACTCTACTCTGATTACCTCACGCGCCCTTACGGCGTATGCACCGGGGCTCTTTTTCTTCACAGCGGTTTTTTTGTTTAACCGGTTGTATTATGCATTTGAAAAAACCCTGACCCCCACCATCATCACAACAATTTCTCTCGTACTGGTGCTTCCCCTCTTTTTTATTTTGAGTCAGACCTGGGGCGTTGTGGGCGTGGCCTTTCCATCGGCACTGTTTTCAGCCCTTATTTTCATTCTTCTTTCAGGATACTGGAAGAAGCTCTTCCCTGATTCAAAGGTCCACTTCCTCTGGCTTCGTCTAGTGGGGGTAATTGCTCTCTCTTCTCCCGGGGCACTTATGGCTTTAGGTATTTCACGTTTCCCCATTGTCGATCAGGCACCTCCAGCGGTCCGCATTTTTGTGGTCGGGGGTATGCCCTTCTTTCTCCTTCTCTCGCTCTTTAATTACCTTGGTTTTATTTCCGCACGGGATCTGCTAAATAAAATTCGGAGGAGGAAGTAACTCTGTATTATATTACTGGATATATTCTTTGGAAAGGTTGTTTCTCTATGAAGATGATTTTATTTTGTGTATCTGTGGTAGCTCTTCTTATTGGGTGTGCTTCGCGTCAACGCCCACTTCCTTCACGACAGGAGATGGAAGAGTATATGGCGACCCATGACATTAATTCCATTGATTCTACTAGCTTGTACGATGGTGAGTACAACGTGGGAATGAGTCGTGATGTCCTCATTTTTATGCTCGGTGAGCCCTCGGAAGTGACCCATGTTCGTGAACCCTGGGCAACCCAAGAGCATTTGTACTACGACCGCGGGGACGATGTCCTTTTTATGCTTGAAGATGACGTTGTTGTGGGAATTCAGCGGAACTGATCTATGGAATATTCACCGATATATATGGGGCTTGCCTTCTTTGGAGCAGGCCTGCTTTTCGGATCTTTTTTTAATGTCCTCATTCATCGTATGCCTCTCGGGCTTTCTATTATCTCACCGCGATCCCGCTGTCCCCGCTGTGAAAATACGCTGAGTTGGTATGACAATATTCCTGTTGTGAGCTACCTATATCTGCGAGGAAAATGCCGTTTCTGCGCAGCTCCCATCTCTCAGGAATATCCTGCAGTTGAGCTGGCGACGGGAATATTCTCCACGATGCTCTATTATTTTCTCTTTCGGCATACAATACAGGAGCAACACGTTGCGGTGTTCTTTCTGCAGTATGCGACACTGGTATTGCTGATCCCCATCTCTCTTATTGATATGCATCATTATATTATTCCTGACTCCTTTACCCTTGGAGGGCTTGTTTTGGCCATGCTTCTCAGTTTTGTACCGGGAGGGCTTTCTCCTGTTGAAGCGTTCCTCGGCGCGATATGCGGGGGAGGAATTCTTCTCTTCTTTGCCCTCACCGGAAAAAAATTTCTTGGACGTGAAGCCATGGGCGGGGGTGATGTAAAAATGCTTGCATGGTTTGGCGCTGTGTGGGGAGCACCCATAGCGGCAGGAACTATCTTTTTGGGTGCCCTGGTGGGGTTGGTTTTTTCGGTTGTTTTTATGATACGGGGAGAGGACGGGGCAAACACGCCCATACCCTTTGGCCCGGCCTTATATCTTGGTCTTTGTATCTCCCTACTGTGGGGGGAGCCCTTGTGGTATGCGTATATGTCGCTCTTTTAAGGGATGAGATTGTTTGATTTTCCCTGTGGCTGTATGTGAGGCGTAACATATATTTTGAGTAAATGATTAATCAGGTAGGAGTGATTTTGCAGTACGAAGTAGTTATAGGGCTGGAAGTTCACGCGCAGTTAAAGACCAATACAAAGATATTTTGCGGATGTGCCACATCCTTTGGTGATGCGGCAAATAGTCATGGTTGTCCTGTGTGTCTCGGATTACCCGGGGCGTTACCGGTTATGAATAAGGCAGCTCGTGATATGGCTGTTCTTGCAGGAAAGGCAACCCATTGCTCGATTCGTGAGCACTCCATTTTTGCTCGAAAGAACTATTTCTATGCAGATCTTCCCAAGGGGTATCAAATCTCCCAGTATGAAGAACCAATTTGCGAAGGGGGCTATCTGGATATCTCCCTTCCTTCTGGTCCAAAGCGACTTGGAATTACCCGGATTCATTTGGAAGAAGATGCGGGAAAGCTCATTCACGATAAAGATGTGGACTCTCTTTTTGACGTAAATCGATGTGGAACACCTCTCATAGAAATTGTGAGCGAACCCGATATGCGCTCATCCCGCGAAGCATACTTATATTTGGTGCAATTGAAGAAAATATTGGAGTATCTTGATATTTGCGATTGCAATATGGAGGAGGGAAGCTTCCGTTGCGATGCCAATATTTCCTTACGTCCTCAGGGGCAGAAGGAGCTTGGAACAAAGACAGAGCTGAAAAATATGAACTCCTTTCGCAATGTAGAAAAAGCAATTGAATATGAAATAGCACGGCAAAAAGATATTCTCATACGGGGTGGTGAGGTGGTACAGCAGACGTTGCTTTGGGATGCTGCACAGAAGATTACAAAGACCATGCGGACAAAGGAAGATGCACACGACTATCGCTATTTTCCAGACCCCGATTTGGCGCCAGTGGTGATTACCGCTGAAGAGATTGCAGAGATTGAGAAATCCCTTCCAGAGCTTCCCCGGGAAAAAGAGAGTCGATTTGCCCGAGAATATGAGTTGGACGAAGATGCCGTACAGGTATTAACCGAATCAATTTCCCTTGCCGACTATTTTGAAGAGGTTGTCTCTCAGACACAGGATATTAAAAAATCTGCCGGATGGATAATGAGTGAGATTTTACGTCTTCGGAAAGAGCGGGGAGTCCCCCTCGAAGAGCTCCATGTTACTCCCACCGTGCTCGCGGATATTATTATGATGGTGCGAGATGGAAAGATTTCTGCCTCGGCGGGAAAACGGGTGCTCAATGAAGTAGAAGAGTCGGGGGAGTCCCCCGCAGCAGTGGTTGATCGCCTCGGGCTGGTGCAGATATCAGACTCTTCCGAACTTGCAGGGATTGTTGATACCATTTTTGCCGAAAACCCCCGCGAGGTAGAACGCTTGCAAGCAGGGGAGAAGAAGTTGATTTCTTTCTTCATGGGACAGGTTATGAAAGCAACTCGTGGAAAGGCAAACCCCGGTGAGGTAACCAAAATTATTTCGGCGAAACTCTAATGAAAGTTGCCATTCTTTCACTGGTGTGTATCGTTCTTCTCTCGGCGGAAGATACCATTCCAGAGGAGCTCATCTTTTCCATAGATAGTATGTACGCTGAAGCATATTTTGGTGATTCCCGTGACTTTCGTACGGATGTCCCCCATGAATCAAGCCCTTCACACCGTTCACATGTGTTGAGCGGTGTGTTTTTTATGCTCTTTGTTGGTGGTGCTGTTGGGCTTGCACAAAATAATAATCCTGATTAATCGTAATTCCCTTTGACTTCCCACACACAAAGAATTATATTTATGCCGACTTTGAAGCGAGAGTAGCTCAGTTGGTAGAGCACCACCTTGCCAAGGTGGCTGTCGCGAGTTCGAACCTCGTCTCTCGCTCCAGCTTATTTTCTTTGATATATCGCGGGATGGAGCAGCCAGGTAGCTCGTCGGGCTCATAACCCGAAGGTCGGAGGTTCGATTCCTCCTCCCGCTACCATATATGCGAGAGTAGCTCAGTTGGTAGAGCACCACCTTGCCAAGGTGGCTGTCGCGAGTTCGAACCTCGTCTCTCGCTCCATATTTCAGGCGGCATAGCCAAGTGGTAAGGCAGAGGTCTGCAAAACCTCCATTCTCCAGTTCGAATCTGGATGCCGCCTCCAACTTTTACAAACAAATACCATATCAATCAGAATTATTACCGTGTTATAAACGTACCCCGATACATCGTAGTACTCCCCCTTGTGGCAAGACAAGGTTGGGCGAATACGGTATAAACGGGAGCGTGCCAGAGGTCCCTAGTGGTTTTTTCCATTGCTTACTCCACGGTGACGCTTTTTGCCAAGTTTCGTGGCATGTCAACATCATTCCCGAGACGGATTGCAATCTCCAGGGAAAGAAGCTGTAGCACCACCATCATTTCAAAAAATTCACACATAGGGTGTTCTGTATGTTTTGTGTAGATGAGGTCGTCGGCGAGGGAAAAAGGCTCCGGAGTAATTGCACAGATGGTTGCATCCCGGGCACTCAGCTCTTCAACATTGCTTCGATTTTTTTCATAGAGGGTGGTTTTGGGCATGAGACAGATGGTAAAGAGTTCACTGTCTACAAGGGCAATGGGCCCATGCTTCATCTCTCCCGAAGGGTATCCTTCGGCATGAAGATAGGATATTTCTTTTAATTTTAAAGCCCCTTCCAGGGCAAGGGGATAGAAAATGTCTCGTCCGATGAAAAAGAATCCGTGCCCATGGAGATACCGTTTTGAAAGGCGTTGAATTCGTTCATGGGTTTCGGTGGAAACCTGTGTAGCCGTTGGAATCTTTCGCAGAGCGCGGATATTTTCGGCATATTCAGTACTGGTCATAGTTTCTTTTCCCATTTCCAATGCGAGCATCCAGAGTACTAGCATTTGCGTGGCAAAAGCCTTGGTACTTGCGACCCCCTTTTCTATGCCGGCTCGGGTAAGGAGAGTGGTGTCGGCTGTGCGGACGATGGATGAATTGTCCACATTGCAAATGGCAAGGGTTTTGGCCGTGCTGCGTTTTGCCCTCTTCAATGCTTCTAGGGTATCAGCTGTCTCACCGCTTTGTGATATTACAATAAAGAGAGTGCCCTCTTGGATATAGGGCTTTTTGTAACGAAACTCACTGGCAATTTCCACAGAGGTGCTCACCTGAGCTAAACGTTCAAATAGATAGGCTGCACTAAGGGCGGCATGGTAGCTTGTTCCACAGGCACAAAAGGTGATATGGCTGATATGGGACAGAAAAGAAGGGGTGATCTCTTCAAAGAAAATATCTTTCTCTCGAAGGCGTCCCAGCATGGCATTACTTAAGACACTACTTTGCTCATAGATCTCTTTCTCCATGAAAAAACGGTAGCCTTCTTTTTGTGCATAGAGCGTATTACGTTGTAAGGGCACCATGGGGGGAAGGATCTGTTTTCCCTGCACAAAGATCTCCAGGGCGCCTTTGTAAACTCGGCCATACTGTCCATCTTCAAGGTAGGTGACGGTGTGGGCTTTTCCGATAAGGGCTGCGTCAGATGAGCCGATGTAGACGTGGTTTTGTGCATCGGTACCGAGTATCAAGGGAGAGCCCTCTTTGGCAAAAAAGATATGATTCGGTGAAGCCTTGGTAATAAGGAGAATTGCATAGGCGCCCTGAAGATCGCCAATCGTTTTCTCAAAGGCACAAAAGGGATCAGTATGTATTTCGTTGTAGTATTCAAAGAGATGGACGATTACTTCTGTATCTGTTTGGCTGAGAAATGAAACACCCTTCTTTTGAAGCCTCCCTTTAAGCTCTTGGTAGTTTTCTATAATACCGTTGTGTACCACGAAGCTGTATTTTCCCAGATGGGGGTGAGCATTTATCTCATTTGGTTTCCCATGGGTTGCCCAGCGTGTATGCCCAATGCCTATGCCAAAGGAGGCACTCGTAAATTCAGCAGTTTTGGCTTCGAGATATGATAGCTTTCCCGCTGCTTTAAAATGATGAATGCCCGCCTGATCCATAAGGGCAATTCCTGCGGAATCATATCCGCGATATTCAAGTTCCCGCAATCCACTCAAAAGGATCTCTTTTTTTTCGCCTTCTCCCACATACCCAACAATTCCACACATGGTACACTCCTTAACGCGTCGTATGGATGGAGTATACCATGAAGGTTCCTGTTCTTCAAGAATACGGTGAGTAAAAAAAGGGGAACCAGAATGGTTCCCCTTTTATGAATGTACACATACTATCGCTTTTTATGGCGGTTCATTCTGCTACGTTTTTTTCTCTTATGTTTAGAGATTTTTTTCTTTCTGTGCTTCTTCACACTTGCCATATACATGCCCCTTATACATCATGGTTCAAAATTTTATTCGGTTAAATATATATTTAATGACGGCAGAGATGGTGAAAAGATTTTATACTTTACCAGAGTTCCATTCTTTCATTTTTATTCATTGTGGGAGGCGGTGTGGCATACTCCATTCTCTTGAAAAAACTACTCGAAGGCGATTTGCTTGATATTCTTGCCCGAAAGATATCGACAAAGAGAAACACCTCCTATGGACGTTGTCGTGAAGAGCTTTTGCAGGGCGATTTTCCCTATGCAGAGGATGTTTCCTGGGAGACAGTGGTACGTACGGCTACGGCATTGCACAGTGTGGATATTCCCTTTCGAATTATAAAAATGGTGGATGGTAAAACGTCTGAGGTGCTGTGGAGTCCCACGGAAAAACATGGTGAAACAAACCGTTCTGCCCCGGATCATACCTCCATTCTTCATCCCATAGAAGTGGCACAAAATGAACACACGAGACGGTCCACCACGGCACCGCGAAGCTATACCCGTGAAAGTATTGGGCTGATACTTTTTCTCCTTCTTCTTGCCGGGGGTATCTGGCTGATCCAGTTTTTTTGGATGATTCCTCTACTCAAGCACCGACTCCGTCACCGCATACTCCTCGTGCTGTATCGTCTTTGGCTGAAGATGGCTTTTCTTCAGAGGAGCTCCCCCAAGACTATGCTGATGCACAACGTATGCAGGATGAAGCTCGAGAAATGTGCGGAAGGCATGGTTCGCAGGCAACGCGGCTCTATTTGGCTGCACTCTCATTTAATAAACATAATATTGATGCGTGGTATGGATTATTGCACTGTTATGAGCAGCATGGTATGCATGAAGAAGCTGTCCGGACGCGCCAGACCATGCGGGAGATTTTTGGAGAAGATGTATTTGACATGGAAGAGATTTTTTCTGACTATGGTGATGTGGAATATCTTGATGTTTCCGGGGATGCACCGCGCGTGACCTATTATTCTCAAAAAGGGACGGAAGAAGATATTCTGCGCGAAGTTCATGGCCTTTCCAGACGTCTCAGAAGTACAGTGTCCGGGAGATCTCTCACGGTGTATGCTCTTACGGGGGCGGATCGGTCGGGGTATCTTCTCACAGTACCCCTAGAGGAATTTCCCGAGGATTTTCGCGCCTTTCAACGCGAGGTTACTGTAACTGCCGTGGAGTAAGTATTAACGCTCTCTACCGATAGAGATAATATAGAGAGGGACTTCCTCATCGGGGTGATACAGGAGTGGTCGAAGAGCCTCTTCTGTGAAAGCACCCACGGGTACTCCGGACAGGCCAAGATCTGTTGCTTGCAGAAGCATATTCTGTGCTGCGTGACCACACTCCATATAGATGTACTGCATACCGCGACTTCCGTAGCGATTGGTGGTGCGTTGGGGTATTGCAGAGAATAGAAAGGTTGCCCCCGCTTCGGCAATGAAATCTTGCCCCAAGGCTGCCTGAGAAAGCATTTCTCGTGAATCTTCTGAGGAGATTTTTTTGAGGTGGTGCTCCGTGGGAACATAGAGAAACACCCCTTCTTCGGTAAATACATAGAGAGAGAGCGGGTAGGTTGCCCCAGCCGAAGGGGCTGTGCGAAACCCATGGGTGTCCTCTGTTATGCCTTGTCCAGCAAAGAGTATCCGGGATATTTCTTCTTCGGAGAGCGCGGTGTTTGTAAAGGTACGATGAGATCTTCGTTTCCGTATGGTTTGTTCGAGAGCGCTTTCAGCTGTAGAGTCTCTGGTTGGTAAGGCTTGTGTAGGGTACGTTGCCTGTATGAAGAATACAAAAAAAAGAATAAAAATTGTCGTTTGTTTCAGCATGGTTCGGGCCTCACGGGACACAGGGTGATACAGTAAATATAGTATCTGACCACGGGGGGGTTCCAGAGAGATATAAAATGGGGGGGGGAATGCTAAAAAAGTGGTGCGTCGTCAGGGGGTCGAACCCCGGACCCGCTGATTAAGAGTCAGCTGCTCTACCAACTGAGCTAACGACGCATCCAAGGACAATATATATTTTTTTGAGATTGGGCGTGTGTTTTTTTGAAAAAAGAGCCTGCCAAATAAAAGGCAGGCTCCATACCCTTAGTTTAAGGGGATATTGTATCCAAGGAACAGGCCAATGGCCATATTGCGGGAATCAAAATCTCGGCCATCATCAACGTTAAGAAGACCAAGGTTAAAGCGTGCATCAATTTCGAAGGCATCGTTAATTGTTACTCCGCCACCCATGGCAATACCAAGGTCGAAGGTTTCGAACCAATCTTTTACATCTTCACCCCCTACCTCTGTTTCTCCATCGTAGGTTGCAGTAAGGAGAAACCCCATGGAGGGACCGGCATAAAGAAAGGGCATGCCAAGGTCAACCTTTGCTAAGAGAGGGATTTCAAGGTAGTGAAGACGAAGAGCGTCACCATCTTCTGCACCCTTGACAGACCAAAGCAGTTCCGGCTGCAGGCTGAATTTCTCTGAAAGGCCCATTTCAAGGGCAACACCACCGGCAAAGTTTACAATCATGTCAGCATCGGCATCATCACCCCAAGCATTTGTAAAGGCAAGACCGGCCTTTGGCTGAAGGGTAAGATCCATGGCTGATACAGAAAAACCACATACGAACAGTGCCACAAAGGCTGATAGTAGAATTCTGCGCATAGTAACTCCTTGTTAAAGTATAAAAACGCGCACTCAAGACATGGGATAATATATTTCGTTTTTGTTAAACATTGGTAGAATTTTGTTTAAAAAAGATATTTTTTTTATAGATGCTCTGGTAATCCTATACTATTTTCTTGGTAAAAAAGAGAGGGTGCTATTACACGATTGAAAGAACAGCTCAATAGGTGGGGGGCAGAGCAAAGACCCTTCCTGTTGCTTCTGCCCTTTGACGGTACCGCCTATCGACTGCATCGTCTTGATCAGCTTCCCGGGGAGATTCAGTTTCGTTTTCCCCACGCTCTGCATGAGCGAAACAGAAAAAAAGCCAGGGAACTTCCTGATCTATCTCCGGTGTTTATGAGTCGTGAAGCCTATAGCCACGGTTTTTATCATGTGCAAAAACATCTCATACGGGGTAATACCTATCTTGCTAATTATACCTGCGAAACCCCTCTGAACACAAGGGCATCCCTTGAAGATATTTATGAGAACGGAGTTGCAAAGTATGCGGTACTTCTTTCAGGGGAGTGCACCTTTTTTTCTCCGGAAACCTTTATCCGTATCAAAGAAGGAGTTCTTTCGACCTATCCCATGAAAGGTACAATTGATGCATCCGTGCCCAATGCACGTATGCGTATTCTCGCCGACAAAAAAGAGGCTGCAGAGCATGCTACCATTGTAGACTTGCTACGCAATGATCTCAGCATGGTTGCTCGGCACGTGCGGGTTACTCGTTTTCGCTATGTAGAGCAGTTGAACACCTCCCATAAAAGCCTCCTGCAAGTAAGTTCTCATATTGAGGGAGTACTTCCCCCTGATTGGAGAACCCGCTTGGGGGATATTCTCCTGCCCCTTGTGCCGGCAGGATCTATTAGCGGTGCTCCTAAACAAGAGACACTTCGTATTATTCGTGAGGCTGAAGGGTATTCCCGGGGCTTCTATACAGGTATTACCCTGCTCTTTGATGGCACAACCGTTGATAGTTGTGTAAATATCCGCTTTATCCAGAAGGGGCCCGACGGGCTGTTGCGCTATCGCAGTGGGGGAGGAATTACGGCACAAAGCAGGCTTGAACAGGAATATGCAGAAATGCGGGATAAGGTGTATGTCCCTCTTGATTGAATCCATACGCCTTGAAGAAGGAGAGGTCTATCTTATCGACTACCATCAGGGGCGACTTGATGACAGCCGTATGGCCATGGGGTGGACAGGGCATCTTTCCATAGAAGAAGAACTATCCCGCATGGATCTTCCCCGTACGGGAATCCATAAAATACGTCTTCTCTACGGTTCTGCCTTTGTGGAGTCTACCTGTACTCCCTATACTCATCGTCCCATTCGTTCCCTTCGTGTAGTTCGTGCAGATTCTCTTACCTACCCCTATAAATATGCTGATCGGACGGGTATAGAACAGGTTTTTGCACAGCGCCGCGACTGTGATGATGTGATCTGTATTCGTCATGGTGTAGTGACAGATAGCTCCTATTGCACCCTCTGTTTTGGGGATGGTACAACCTGGTATACACCTGATACACCTCTTTTACCGGGTGTTATGCGGCAGTTTCTTTTGGATCAGGGGATACTGAAACCGCGACGGATTACCGTGGAAGAAATACCCTCTTTTCAAGCCATAGGGTGTATCAACGCCATGCGTCCCCTCGAACGGACAGAAGTTATTCCCTGTTCTGCCGTTGCCGGGTTAGACAAACTGCTGTAACACGCGCAGGGCTTGGGTGCGGTAGGAACCGCCAAAAAGATTGTAATGGTTGAGGATGTGATACAGCTGGTAGATGGGGCGGCGTGCCGCTTCATTTTTGTCGCGGGGAAAGTGTTCCTCGTAGGCGCGATAAAAGGCGCGGGGAAACTGTCCAAAAAGGGATGTCATGGCAAGATCTGCCTCGCGATGGCCGTAGTAGACTGCGGGATCAAACAGAACGGGGGATCCCTGCTCGTCAGCGCAGTGATTTCCTCCCCAGAGATCACCATGAAGCAGTGCCGGCGGTTCTGTAACCTGAGAAAGGAGCGTTTCAATTGATGAGCGTGCAGCGGAAAAACAGCGCTGTAGTGCTTCCCCTGCACCTCGACTTACTGCCCACTTCACTTGTGGCGCCAAGCGATGCTCGCAGAAAAAGAACGCCCATGACTCTTCCGGTGTATTTATTTGAGGTGTGGCACCGATATAGTTATCATGGGTAAAGCCGAAGGTTTGGCTGCTGAAACGATGTAATTGTGCCACGGCAGAGCCAAAGCGGGCATAAAACTGTTTGTTCGGTCTTTGGGGCTGAATGTATTCAAGGATAAGGGTTTTCCCTTTGGCGTGAATAACCCGCGGAATGCGTAGGGCGGTACAACGAGCAAGCTCCTGTAATCCTGCCGCTTCTTTTTCGGCAATCATATCATGGTGATACTGTTTGCAAAAAAAAGATTCTCCCGTATCAATAAAAAGACGAAATGCTTGTCCAATGTCTCCCCCGGAGAGAGCTTCATATCTGGTTACAGCATGTCCCATAACGGTCTTAGGACATTTCACGAAGATTCTCCTTCGCAGTAATATGAGCAAGAAGGCCCTCACAGCTGTCTTCAAGGATATCAAGGACACGTTCAAACCCCGCAGGACCGCCATAGTATGGGTCGGGTACGTCCTGTGCTGAGGTTGATTGAGCAAAATCGGTCATCTTGAAGAGCTTTTTTCTATCAGCCTTCGATGCCTGCTCTGCCATATCAGCATAATTCTGTCTATCTTGGGCGATAAGGTAGTCAAACCGAGAAAAATCAGCAGGGGTAAACTGACGTGCCCGACTTGTGAGGGTGTAGCCCCGTTTTTCTGCATGGCTCTGCATGCGCCGATCAGCCGGTTCATTGACGTGGTAAGCAGATGTTCCGGCGGAATCAATCTCAATACAGTCTTCCAGGTGATTTTTTTCAACAAAATGGCGAAAGACTGCTTCCGCAGAGGGTGATCGACAAATGTTTCCGAGGCAGACAAAGAGTACGCGTATCATAGTTCCGTGTCCCTGTTTGAATCTTTAAAAAGGTTGAGAAAGCGATGTTCGTAGAGTTCGTAAAGGTTCCAGCGGTCAAGCTCTTTTTTTAGCTGTGGGGCCTTCTCACGATCTTGCTTTACTTCTTCAAAGAGCTTTTCAATTTTATCCATGATAAATCGGGGGACTTCTCGTTCATGGTCAACCTCGCTGTCTTCAACAAGGTCATGCCATTCCTCTTCTTCTTCATTATCTTTCATAGCATTGGGATAGTATTGGCGAATGCGCTCCTCTATTTCTGAAAATTGTGAATCTACCAGACGAATGCTCTGTTCGAGCTCCTGTTTTTCCGTGTGAATCCCGAGGAGGGTTTCCAGAAGTTTGATAATTTCCAGTGATGCCTTAGGGTAGGAAAGGTTTGTCGCAAAGGAGGGGATGGTTCCCAAAAAACAGGCGGATTCAATATTGTATTTTGCTGCAACCCCCAGTATGAGGCCGTTGAGACCGGCAATATAACCGTTGGGCATGGGCTCTATCTCTGAGTCTTTAAACTCCGTGAGCAGGTCTTTGCTATTGTAGGCACCGTAGATTTGGGGAGGGACCGTGTGAGAGACATCCTTGGCGAAGGCGGCGGTAGTAAAAAGCCGTTGTACATCGTATTCTAAGGCAAGGTGAATGAGTTTACGCACAATGGTGAGTCCCTCTTTTCCAGAGATTTGTGCATTACTCTCAAAGATGATGAGGTCTGGATCCTGGTGGTAATAGAGTATCGATCGGGGGATCTCCGGGAGTTGTGCCACCCCGTCTTCAACAATAATTGACTCGGGAATAAAATATGGCGTCATATCAATTTCACCGAGAACATCCGCATTGATCTTACTGCGTAGATAGTCTGTGGAAATAATTCCCACATTTCCCATTCCCGGCCAGGATGCAATCATTGTCGGATTTGTCTTAAACTGAACGTCTTGATAAATTCGCATTATGCTTCTTGCCTCTGTTAATATGGGGAGCAAAAAATATATTTACATCGTGTAGTATACAATATATAACCATGCAGGCCTATGATTGATTTTACAGATAAATTATTTCTTGCACCCATGGCTGGGGTTTCCGACCCTGTCTACCGGCAGATCTGCCGTGAAATGGGTGCTGATATTGTCCTGACGGAAATGGTGAGTGCCACGGGACTGCATTATGGTTCTGAAAAGACAGCAGATTTGGCTCGCGTTTCTCCTGCTGATCGGCCTTGTGGCGTGCAGCTCTTCGGAGCAGACCCAGATGAGATGGGCCGTGCCGTAGCAGAGATACAGGAGCGTTTTTCCCCCGATTTTATCGATTTAAACGCGGGATGCCCCGTTAAAAAAGTTGTTTCGAAAAATGGTGGAGCAGCTCTATTGCAACAGGAAAAACTCTTTTCCTCCATTATACGTGCCATGGTGCGCGAAAGCTCTGTTCCCGTGACCGTGAAGATTCGCTCAGGATGGACCAAGGATGCCTTGGTAGATTGTCTCTTTGGAACAGTGGCCGAAGATGCGGGGGCCGCCTTAGTTACCCTCCACCCGCGAACCCGTTCCATGGGATACAGTGGACGGGCTGATTGGTCTCGCATTGCCCGGTTGAAAGAGACCGTGTCTATTCCCGTTGTTGGAAATGGAGATATCACCACCCCCGAGGAGGCACGGCAGATGTATGAAGAGACTGGCTGTGATTCTCTCATGCTTGCTCGGGGAACCTACGGGGCACCGTGGATCTTCTCGCAGATTCGCTCTTTTTTGGAAAAGGGTACGTATACTCCTGTTTCCATTGGACAGCGTTTGGACATGGCAAAATATCACTACACATTATATGAAGAACAATATGGCCCGCGAAGAACCTTGAAGGATATGCGCAAGCATCTTGCTTGGTATATCAAAGGAATTCCCGGGGCAACACGGGGACGTGATGCCATTTTCCGCGCCCTCACACGGTCAGAGATATTTGCGAGCATAGATTCTCTTTATCCCTAGGGAGGCAGTATGGACACGGGGGGACACCGAAAACGACTTCTTGAGCGCTATATTAATCATGGCGCAGAAGCACTGTATGAGTATGAACTTGTAGAGTTGCTTCTTACCTATCTCATACCCCGACGAGATACAAAGCCCCTGGCCAAGCGTCTGTGGAATACCTATGGGAGTTTTAGCCGTTTCTTTGCGGCGCCTTCAGAGGAGTTGACCGAAGAAGCAGGAATTACTCGTCGCGGGGCGGCTCTTATTTCGCTTATACGAGATTTTGGACGGCTCTGTCTCTCAGAAGAGATGGCCGGGCGTCACTATATTAGAAATAAGAATGATGTTCATAACTACCTTCGTTTTACCTATGCCCACCTGCGTGAAGAATTTGCGGTGATTCTCTTTTTAGATAATCAAAATCGAGTAATTCACCCACGAATTATTTCGCGGGGAACCGTAGATCACTGTACGGTGTACCCCAGTAAAATTTTTCAATCTGCCTTTGAAGTGCGTGCAGCGGCCCTGCTTCTTGCACATAATCATCCCGGTGGGTCTCCTCATCCCTCCACTGCTGATATTGATCTTACCCGCCGCATCAAGGAGGCGGGGCGACTTCTACAGGTGGAGCTTCTGGATCATATTATTATCACCGATAGCACCGTGATTAGTCTGCGAGCTTCCCCTGAGTGGCCGGCCGACTCATAGATGCATTTGGTGCAGAAGTGTTGCGCCTTTTTTCAGAACAGGTGGATTGCATGACAAGGCAGGATACAGGAATTGTTTGTGTCGGCTCCCCCTTACTCCAGACGTCTTTCTTTTCTGATAGGTGGCATGGTTTATGCTTGTTTCCTACGGAGAAACCGTAATAAGGAGAGAATATGCGACAAATTGTTGGTATTGCAGTGGGTGCTGTGGTTGGGTTTTTGCTGTATCGATTTATCGGTTGTAGCACCGGAAGCTGCCCCATAACGGCAAATCCTGTAACAAGTAGTCTCTATGGAGCGCTCTTAGGGTTTTTGGTAACCCTGTAAGGAGTTACTCTTCGGTGCGGCAGGCAAGATAGGGAAGATTTCGGTGGTGTTGTTGATAATCCAGGCCATAGCCGAATACGAAGGTATCGGGAATTTCAAAACAGAAGTAGTCCGGTGTAACAGGGGCAATACGCCGTGAGGGTTTGTTGAGAAACGAGGCGATGCGTATGGAGCGGGGAGAACGCAGCTGCAAGAGTTCTACTACATGGTGAAGGGTACAACCCGTATCAACAATATCTTCCACCAAGAGGATATCTTGATTGGCAATATCGATATCAATATCTTTTACAATTTTTACCCGACCCTGACTCTCAGTAGCATTGCCGTATGAAGAGGTGGTAAGAAAGTCTACCTGCACGGGGACACTTACATTCCGTAGGAGGTCTGCCATAAATATAAAACCTCCCTTGAGAAGTCCCACGGCAATATACCCGTGGGGGTAGTCCTGTGAGATCTGCGCTGCCACTTCCTGTACTCTTACCGTTATTTCCTTTTCATGAATAAGGATGTTGTGTTGCACAGTTTCTCCGTTCTGCCAGGGCGTGAAGATGATCTACTACGGCGTGCCACTGAGGTGGTATAGGGGGGATCGATGAAATATGACAACTGTCTTCATCTGTATCACTACTCATGAGGTGGGAGTGAAAATGTGAGAAGAGGGTGGCAAGACCTGTTTCTGTTTGTTCTATCAGTTCCTTCCGGAGCATGAGGGATACTTCCTTGGCACGACGGAGTATGATTTTTTTCCGGGCTTCCTGGCGGTTCCACAGGGGAAGGCGGACTGGTTCAAAAGTATGGGGTAGTTTTTCCAGGGCTGCTTGTGGTGAAATCAGGGGAAGCTCGAAGGAGGAGCTGGTGCAAGCATGGTGGGTTTTGGTGCTCACTAGGAGCTGTTCCCGGGTGAGCAGCCCCTGAAGATGGTGTGTGGTTTCTTGCGCCACAAGGGCAAGCACAGAAAACAGCTGTGGCATGGCACGGCTCAGCGGCGTTTTTTCAAGATGTACATGGGCGTATAATAGTTCTGCAACGCGGGTAATAAGCTGATCTGAGCGCAGCTCTGCCATGTGGTGCAGTTCGTGGCGCACCCGTTTTTCCTCGCGATAGAGAAATGCCCGTGTTTCCTCTCGCTCTTGCTTTTTTTGTTGTATGCGGCGGCGAACTTCTTCCTGTTTGTGTGCTGCCTCTTCACAAGTGGCGGCATGGGCCCGGATATCTGCGGATACTTTTTGGGCTGCTGCCATACAGAGATCATGCAGCTTATTGGTAAGTGCTTGGGCGAGGGAGAAGTACTTTTCCCGTTGGATAAACTCTTGTATTTTGGCTGTGAGAGCATCCCGTTTATGGAGATACTCCGGGGTGTCCTTGGTGGAGATCTGAAAGAGATGCGGAGCAGCAAGGGTGAGTTTTTCTTGTAGGGTGTGCAGAATAAAGGCTGTGGTCTCACGTCGTTCCGGTTCTGTAAGAAGGTCAATTTTATTATAGATAAAAAAGAGCTGTGTCACATGGGGCTGAATGGTTTTTAAAAAATTAAGCTCCATTTGGGTTACGGGAAGATCGGCACTGAGCATGAAAAGTGCAGCATCACACTCCTTGAGTAGTGAGATAGTGGCACGGGTGTTGTGGATATGGGTTGATCCAAAGCCCGGTGTATCAATAAAAACAGTGCCGTGGTGGAGGAGGGGATGGGGGTAGAAAACTTCCACAGAGGTGACGTTTTTGTGGTTTTTAGGATTCTCCTGCTCTGCCACATACGGTACAAGGGCATCACTTATAGAGCCGGTATACTCTCGGTGATAGATCTCTCTGCCTTGGGTAAAGCGGATACGAAACCCCGGAGTGGTCCCATATCTGATTTCTGTAGAAAGGGATGTTAGGGGGAGTACAGAAACCGGGAGAAGGTCTTCTCCCATGAGGGTATTGAGGAAGGTTGATTTACCGCGGTTAAACTGGCCGATAAGGGCAATGTGCATCTCCCCGCGGAAGAGACGGTTTTTGAGATTTTCCAGATCTCCCTTCTCACTGGCCAAAGAGGTGGGCCCATCGTAATAGCTCAGGAGGAGTTCCGCCTGGGTAATGAGTTCATCCATTGGTAAGGATGCGTAGTTCACCATACCCCTGCTACACTAAATTTTCTTCGATGAATGTTCGTCGCTGCGGCGTATTTTTTCCCATATAAAACTGCAGCGTCTGCTTTACCGTATGAAGGGATTCCAACTGGATATCAACAAGGCGCATGGTATCTCCAATAAACTGTCCAAACTCGTCGGGGGAGATCTCTCCAAGGCCTTTAAAACGAGTTGTTTCTGGATTACTCAACTCTGTTTGTGCGGCTATCCGTTCAGTTTCATTATAGCAGTAACGCGTCTCTTTTTTATTTCGCACACGGAAAAGCGGCGTATCAAGAATATAGATATGATTTTCCACAACCAGCTCTTCAAAATAGGAGAGGAAGAAGGTGAGCAGAAGATTCCGAATGTGAAATCCGTCCACATCAGCATCCGTTGCAATGACAATTTTGTTGTAGCGAAGGTGTTCAAGGTCATCTTCAATTCCCATGGCCATCATCAGACTATAGAGTTCTTCATTTTTATAAATGGCATCACGTTTATGTCCAAAGAGATTTTTCGGTTTGCCCTTCAGCGAAAAAACCGCTTGTGTATTGGGGTCACGAGCAGAGACCATGGAACCGGAGGCGGATAACCCCTCTGTAATAAAGAGGGTTGTTTCTTCTCCTCGATCGGGGTCGGTGATGTGGTACTTACAATCTTTGAGGTTGGGTATTTTAATGGATGCTTTCTTTGCAATGGTTCGCGCTTTTTTCTTTACCGTGGCAAGCTCTTTCCGCAGTTTTTCATTCTTATCAATCTTTTCTTCAAGAATAGAGGCGGTATCACTATTTTTGTGAAGAAAATCGGTGACGGCACTTTTTACGGGGTCTACAATCTGCTTGCGAAGGTCACGGTTGCCCAATTTGTTTTTTGTCTGGCTTTCAAAGATTGGTTCCATAATACGTATGGATATGGCGCCGACAACACCGTCACGAACATCCTGTGCCGCATAGTTCTTTCCGTAAAACTCGCGAATACCGCGAAGAATTCCCTCACGGAAGAAGGATTGATGTGTTCCGCCACCGCTGGTATACTGGCCGTTGACAAAGGAGAAATGGGTTTCTCCGTAGTTTTCTGTATGGGTAAAGGCAAACTCCAGTCGTTCATCTTCTGCGCGGTAGTAGCAGATGTCGTAGAGTTGATCCTCCTCTATTTCGGCATTGAGGAGATCCTTTAAGCCGCTCCGTGAATAATAGCTATTCCCATCAAAGTCGATGCGGAGATTCCGATTGAGGTAGGCATAATTCCACAGCCGTTTTTCAATGTACTCGCGCCGAAATTCGTATGTACCAAAAATTTCTGTATCGGGAATAAATTCAACATAGGTCCCGTTGGGTTCATCACTTCCCTCATTTGATTCCGTGTGCAATAATTTTCCCCGTGAAAAAAACGCCTCTGTATATGCCCCGTCACGGTAGGATATGACACGAAAATGGCTTGAGAGAGCGTTAACCGCCTTGGTGCCAATACCGTTGAGACCCACGGAAAACTGGAAAACTTCGTTATTGTATTTGGCGCCCGTATTAATGATAGAGACGCAATCAACCACTTTCCCCAAAGGGATTCCACGGCCGTAATCACGAACGCGAATGGTTTGTTCTTCTAGAGAAAGGGAGATAACCCGACCACTCCCCATGATAAATTCATCTATGGAGTTGTCCAGGACTTCCTTGAGTAATACATAGATTCCGTCATCATAATGAGAGCCGTCACCAAGACGTCCAATATACATACCCGAGCGGAGCCGAATATGTTCTAAGGAGTCTAAGGTTTTTATTTTACTCTCATCATACCGGACATTCTGTTCAGTACTCATGGACACTCTCTTGATAGATTATGTATAAATAGGATCGCTCCCGGAACGAATAACCTCTTTGGTAATGCGTACATTTGAAATATCTTTTTTGACGGAAGATCGTACATTATGGGTGTCATGGCTGTTTCGAGCACATTCCGTAATCCCCGTGCCCCGGTCTTTTTTGCTCTGCAATGGATACTACCTCAAGGAGAGCATCATCGTCAAAGGTAAGGCTACAGTTATCCATCTCAAATAGTTTTGTATACTGTTTAATCAAGGAGTTTTGCGGTTCCCTGAGTATTTTTAACATCATTTCCTTATCAAGGTGCCGCAGTGCAAAGATAACAGGGATACGACCAATGAGCTCAGGAATAATACCGAAATGGACAATATCCTGAGGTTCACAGAGTTGTAAAAGATTGTCTTCACGGTCACTATTTGCTTCAAGAAGCTCCTTGGTAAACCCCATTCCACCGCGTGATGTTCGCTTTTCAATGACATCTTCAAGGCCAACAAAGGCACCACCGCAGATAAAAAGAATATCCGTTGTATCAATTTCGGTTAATTTTTGTTCCGGATGTTTTCTTCCTCCGTTGGGAGCTATCTGGGCTGTGGTTCCTTCAATAATTTTCAGAAGGGACTGTTGCACCCCTTCACCGGAGACATCTCGGGTGATGGATGGGTTTGCTGACTTTCTCCCGATTTTATCAAATTCATCGATATAGATAATGCCTCGTTGTGCGCGCTCAACATCGTTATCAGCAGCGCTTAAGAGGCGGGCGAGGATATTCTCTACATCTTCACCAACATAGCCTGCTTCAGTAAAAACCGTGGCATCTACAATAGTAAAGGGGACATCAAGAAGACCTGCCAAAGTCTTGGCAATGAGGGTTTTCCCTGTTCCCGTAGGGCCCAAAAGCATGACGTTTGATTTTTCCAATTCCACGTCATCTTGGTCAATACGTGAATACAAACGCTTATAATGGTTGTATGCCGCCACGGATATACCGATTTTTGCAGCATCCTGCCCAATAATGTAGGTGTCGAAATACTCCTTCATCTCCCGTGGAGTTGGCAGCTCCTTATAATCCATGGGGGCGCTGTTCTGATCGCTTTTCTTTCCAGCAGTGTCTTCTTCCCCATTGGTAAGAATAGAGTTGCATGTATGCACGCATTCATTACAGATGTAGACACCGGGGCCAGTGATCATGCTTTCGACACTGCCCGCGGACTTTCCGCAAAAGGAGCACTTGATATCTTTATTTTGACTCATTTAACTTCGCTTCTCCAGGATATCATCAACAAGATTGTACTTCTTTGCATCCTGTGCACTCATATAGTAATCACGCTCTGTATCGCGTTTGATGGTTGCCTTGCGTTTTCCCGTATGCTTTGTGAGGATGTCTGCAAGAAGCTCTTTAATCTTGATAATTTCTTTTGCATGAATTGCAATGTCCGCAGCCTGTCCGGTTGTGCCCCCAAGGGGTTGATGGAGCATATATTTTGAATGAGGAAGGCTAAAGCGCTTTCCCGGTTCTCCCGCTGCCGCAATAACGGCACCCATGCTGGCAGCAAGGCCAACGCAGATGGTAGAAACCGCAGGTTTAACAAACTGCATAGTGTCATAAATAGATAGACCGGCAGAAACAGACCCGCCAGGACTGTTTATATAGAGGGTAATATCCTTTTGCGGATCTTCATACTCAAGGAAGATCATTTGTGCAACAACTAAATTTGCCAAATGGTCGGATATCTCACCGCTTATAAAGATAATTCGCTCTTTGAGAAGTCGTGAGTATATATCGTAGGAGCGTTCGCCACGCCCGGTATCTTCCACAACCATTGGTACTAATGTAGACATGTCACCTCGCTTACTTACATAGTTTGGTATAAAATAATTCTCTCATTGCCGAAATAAAAGAATTACCTAATAAAACAGGAGAGATAGTCTCTCTCCTGTTGTCGTACTGAATGATGAAAGGGTGCTTATTCAGGCCACGGAATAATTCCAATCAGCGTATCAAGCACTTTTTCATGTTTGAGCTCTTCACGAATCTGGATGGTCGCTCCATTTTGGCGAAGCATATCCTTAATGGTATCGAAATCTTGGTTGTATTGATCAGCAAGTTCCTGAATCTTTCCATCAACATCTTCTTTTGATGGTTTAATTTTGTCTTCCTGGGCAATATAGTCAAGAATACGGAATCGTTTGAGGGTCTTTTTCGCTGTTTCGTGGAAACGCTCAGCGTACTCCTCAAGGGAAGGTTGGTTTCCTTGTGGATAGTAGCGTGCTTCCTGCTCGCGAATATGCTTCACATAGGCTTCGATTCGTGCAGGGGGAACCTCAAAGTCATTTCCATCCATGGAGAGAATTTGATCGATGGCTTTCTCGTAGGCGCTGTTTTTTGCGCTTTCATCTTTTTGCTTTTGCAGATCCTTTTTCAGACGCTCCTGCAATGCTTCGGCAGAATCAACCTTGGCCATCTCAAGAATACGTGCATCATCGGTTTCGGGCAGGGTTCGTTCCTGAACTTTCTTCACAATGATAGAAAAGGAGCCTGTCTTCCCTGCGAATTTCTCCATACGATAGGAGTCGGGAAACGTTACCGTGATTGATTTCTCTTCGTCTTGGTTCATACCAAGAAGGGCAGAGTTGAGTTCATCGAGCGGAGCAGTGCCAACTTCGATCAGCCCTGGAGCAGGGTCTTCTTCTGGAGTATCGTCGTCCACCGTGAAATCGCTATAGGAAAGGGTTACGAAATCACCTGTTTCAATAGGACGGGAGAGGTCGGAAAATTCAGCGAATTGACTCTTGATATTATCAAGGGCTCCATCAATTTCCTCTTGAGTAACTTCTTCAAAATCAACGGCTATGTCCAGATCTTTATACCCGGAAAGAGAGATCTCAGGATCAACCTCAACGCTGGCTTTATATGTAATGGGAGCGTTTACATCATCAGACTGAAGATCTTCGATTACCGGTGAGGACACGGGGGTAATCTTGTGATCGTTGCATGCCTTTCCATAGGATTCATTGATGAGCCCCTCTATCACTTCGGCACGAATAGAGTCGCCGAAGCGAGCCTTAATTACCTTTGCCGGAACCTTACCGGTACGGAACCCCGGGAGGCTAACCTCACGGCCATATTTTTTTAGCTTTTTCTCAAACTGTTCGTTTACTTGATCTACCGGAATTTCTACTTCAATGACCTTTTTACAGGGCTCTGGAGAGCTTACCACAGCATCCACGTGTTCCTCCGAAGAATTATATTTTGGGGGGTTCTGTTTTGACTGATGTCACATATCCTTGCAGAAATGCGAGTGGAGGGAGTCGAACCCCCACACCTTGCGGCACCAGATCCTAAGTCTGGCGTGTCTACCAATTTCACCACACTCGCTTTCGTAATTGCGCCATAATATACATCGCTGTCGGTTCTGCCGCAATATTTTTTTTAAATCAGTGAGCGCTTATTTCCAGACTATCAAGCAGAGCGCGGTTTTCCGGTCGCTGCATGTCTCGAATAATGTCTTGGTACTCCTCATATCCGCCGGAGAGCCCTGCCACGGTACAGATGCTGTCTCGTTTGCGTGTATACCGATTTTTTTGTTCTTCGTACTGCGGAGCCTTCGGGTCTGCAAGGGAGTCTGCGTATACTTTGGCAAGGGTGTTAAGACTTTCGTTTACCCGTTGCCATGCCTGTACCTGTCGTACACCAAGACGCCCATCTGAGTCGGTAAATGACCCCTCACTTTCAAGTGATGTTTCTTCGCCATCCCGGGAGCAGGCGCCCAAAAAGAGAGCCAGAAAAAAGAGGGTACTGATAGAAATGAGTTTCATAAATACTCCTTGCGGTAGGGTAAGTGTACAGTAATATATATATGGCAGTATTCTTCTGGAAGAATTGTCTTCTTTCTTATGGACGAAAGCATCGTACCCCATGACCGTCTGCATTTTCACGTACGGGGGGATGCTCTTTTGTACATTCCGGCCTGCCCTGGGGGCATCGATGATAAAACAAACACCCCGCTTCCGTATCTACCTGGGTATCTTGAAGAGCCTGTGAAGTCTGAGGCGGTGTGGGGGCGTCTCCCACGGTGGGAACCGCTGCCAAAAGCAGTTTTGTGTAGGGATGCTGCGGCGCGGTGAGAAGAGTTTCTGTTGGGCCTGATTCAACAACTTCTCCTTGATACATTACAAGGATACGTGTTGCTACCTGCCGTACCACCGCAATATCGTGGGAAATAAAAAGCATGGCTAAGTGAAATTCTTCCTGTAGCTCTGTAAGGAGATTCAAGATTTGGGCCTGCACAGACACATCAAGGGCTGATACGGCTTCATCAGCAATAAGACAGGCTGGGTTTAGGGTGAGGGCTCGTGCCAAACAAATGCGTTGACACTGGCCGCCTGAAAACTGGTGGGGGAGGTTGTGTCGTGTTTTCAGCGGAATACCAACCCGTTCTAAGAGGGCTTCTGCCCGGGTGATACGCTCCCGTTTTGAGAGCCTCGTGTGTATTTCAAGGGGTTCTACCACGGATTGCAATACCGTGCGGCGCGGATTGAGAGAGCTGAGAGCATTTTGAAAAATGAGTTGTATATTTTTTCTTTGCCGCCGTCGAGCGGCACCACGCAAGCCGGTACACTCCTCATTACAGAGGAATACCTGCCCTGCGGTTGGTTCTGAAAGACCGATAATTGATCGAGCGAGGGTTGATTTTCCGCACCCCGATTCTCCCACCACAGCAAGGGTTTCACCTGCAGAGAGAGAAAAGCTTACCCCACGGACGGCATGAATAACCCCTGTTTCTTTACGTCGAACGATACCAGAATAAATGGGAAAGTCTTTGTAGAGGTCACGTACGCGCAAGATCATTTTTCCTCCTCGTAGAGCACACAGGATACACGGTGTCCCTGTGTGAGAACTTCCCTTGGGGTGGCTTCACTGCATTGCGCCATGCAGTGTGGGCATCGTGAGGCAAAGAGGCATGCCTGCGCTCCCAAGGGGGCATCGGCGATAGATCCCGGTATGGGGAGCAGCTCTTCTGCATGGGTTGTGAGCCGTGGTACTGCCCGAAGAAGCCCTTGAGTGTAGGGATGCAGAGGTTTTTTTAGGAGTGACTCTGTCGCCCCGTATTCGCAATTTCTCCCTGCGTACAGTACGGTGGTGACATCTCCAATACGGGATACAACGCCAAGATCATGGGTGATAAAGAGAATGGCGATATTTAGCTCCTTCCGCAGGGTACTCAGGACGGAAAGAATACGATCTTGCACAGTAACGTCCAGGGCAGTGGTGGGCTCATCGGCAATGAGCAGTTTTGGTTCACATGCCAGGGCCATGGCAATCATGACCCGTTGTCGCATTCCCCCGGAGAGCTCATGGGGATACTGTCGCGTGCGGAGTTCCGGTGAGGGAATACGCACAAGATCAAAGAGCTCCACGGTTTTTTTCTGGGCCTCGCGGGGGGTATATCCACGGTGAATTTGCAAACTCTCCCGTACTTGATCTCCACAGGTAAATACGGGGTTGAGTGAGTTCATTGGGTCTTGGAATATGGTGCCAATATCACCGCCGCGAATGGTTCGTAGTTCCCTTTTGCTGCATGTGAGTAGGTTTGTTCCGTTGAAATGGATAGCCCCTCTCTCTATCTGTGCCGTTGGAGGAAGAAGGTTGAGGATTGCACGAGCCGTAAGGGATTTGCCACATCCAGACTCTCCGACAAGACAGTGCGTTTGGCCCGGCTCTATGGAGAGATGTATGCCGTCAATCACGCGGATTCTGCCATCCGTGGAGGGAAAACTCAGGGCAAGATCGTTTATTTCAAGCAGATTCATATATATTCCCGTGAAGAAGCTCCTACAAAATAATACCCGAACCAACCACTGCATATGAGAAAAATTAAAATTACAGACCATGAAGCAGATCAGCGCCTCGATCGATTTTTACGCAAGTATCTTACTCGCTCCAGCCTCGGAAATATTCAAAAGCTTATTCGAAAAAAAGTGGTTCGTATCAATGATAGGCGCGCAGAGGCAGCGCAGGTTCTGCGGTGCGGTGATGTACTTACCCTGCGTTTGAGCTCTGAAACCCTGGAAACATTGCAGGACAGTTCTGCACAAAAAGAAGAGGCGCAGGTACAGTCTCATCCCCTGTCGATTATCTTTGAGGATGAAGAGCTTCTCGTGGTACATAAGCCTGTGGGGCTTTTGACGCATCCGGCGGCGGCAAAACAGGAGGATAGTTTGACCACACGTGTAACTTCCTATCTAGCCTCATATACCTCTTCCATATTCACTCCCGCGTGTGTGAACCGGCTGGATAGAAATACGGAAGGGCTTGTTATGTTTGGGAAAACGCCAACCATGTTGCGTGAGCTTAATCAGGCGATGCGGGAAAGGCGTATTCATAAGTTTTACTATGCGGTGGTGGAGGGAGCGGTGCCGGCCCCTGGTGCAGTGCGTGCCTACCAGAAAAAAGATGCGCGAAGTAACAGAAGTGTTCTTGTGTCTGCGCAGGCTTCAGGAGCCCGGTTTGTTCATACACGCTATTGGCCTGTGGAACAAAAAGGCGGGTATACCCTGTGCGAAGTGGAGTTATGTACGGGAAGAACGCATCAGATTCGTCTTGCCTGTGCCCATATGGGTCACCCTCTGGTTGGGGATTGTAAGTATGGCGCTTCGCCGCACAAGGGCTTTCCCTATCTTTTACAGGCCAGACGTATTACCATGGATGGTCGAGAATTTATAGATACGCACGGTGATCTTCTCCGTGCATGGCGTCATCTTTCATAATGAGGGAATACGGATACGGCGGCTGATATGGTGGCCTGATCCTTTCAACCGTACGATGTAGGTCTGAGCGGCCAAGGAATGTTCGTGGAGGGGGAGTTCCCACGCTCCTGCTTGCAACGACTGTTTCTGCACGAGGACGCGTTCTCCCCGCAGGGTATAGAGTTGTATTTCGTAGGTGCCGTCTTGCGGTACTGTTCCCTGCAGGCGGTGTCTGTCTGCCATGGTAAGGCTGAGTGAATTGGATGTGTTTTCATCTGTGGAAATTAGGGAAGATCGATCACTGGGAAAGATGATTCCCCGGTAGGGGAGCCGGTTTTTCCCTGTTATGGTAAGGAAGAGAGAGTCTTCCGGTATGGCGGGGGTAAACTGGAGCGTTGTTTCGGTTTCCTTCATGATCTCTGTGGTAAGAATACCGTTCTTTTCTCCATAGATAGTTACTCTGCTCCCGGATGGTGCAGAGAGAGTAAGCCGTGAATCCTTTTGAGTAAAACGAGGAGTGTATTCAGGGGTGATAGCCCGTGGTGGAGCAGTGAAAAGGGGCAGTGATGGATCGCCAAAGAAAATCCAGGTACGAGCTGTTTTTTTGCCTGCTTCTCCTTGATGGTCAAGCATGGTTGCCTTGCCGGCGTAAAATATTTCACCCATGGAGAGATCATCACCGGAGGCGATACGGCGGTTCATGTCCACCTGGGCTAGTTGCGGGGGGTACCAGTGCATAAGAGGGCTTGAGCCGACAATGGCTATGGCGCCGCCTTTTTCTTTCCGAATCCATTCTTCTGCAACAACGGTGCGGCCCTTAAATTGGCCCACATTACAGGCAAGAGGAATGATCCAAGGAAGACGATGGTTGTTTTTTAAGCTGTCTATATGTTCAGCTGTATACCAAAATCCGCTTGTAAATCCAAAGCCGCGGTTGTCTCCGTGTCCCATGAAATTTATGAGGCTTCGCCCTTCGTTGATATAGGTGGAAAGGTCATCCTCCGTACCGTTTTTGAGTTCAAATATCGTATCAAGGGTGGTAAAGCCATATTCAGCCAAGGGAGCGTGAATTGAATCGGCGATCCAACGATAATCTGCGGGGCGTCCCTCTCTGCTTCCAATACCGGTGGCTGATTGATACCAGTCTGCTCCTTCTTCGGGATACTTTTCATAGGTGAGTACTTTTTCCAGATAGGTTTGTAACTCCTGCTCTGTTTCAACAGAAATTCGTCCTACGAATATATCGGCATAGAGAGAACCTTCTTCAAACATGCCCAAAGCAGGATCTTCCGAAACTCGTTCCGGCTGTTCTCCTGGTTCATAGTAGGTGTCCATAAGAGAGGGGATTGTCTCCCAGTCACCGATAATGACGGCGTAGGTGAGGCCGTGTGTGAGGTATTCCGTGCGAAAAATTTCGCGAATCTCCTCAGGGGACTCCTCAGCGTAGGGGTGTATTATGGTCTCAAGGCCGCGTTTATTTTTCCACCGTACATACTCTGTAAGCAGGGGTATGTGATCGGGGTGGGCAAGAACCAGCATTCGGTCACGTTCTTCTTCGGAAGAGGGCGGTGCGGCAAGAGGGTTTATATGGCGTCGTTGGCGACTTCTTTCATGGGCTGCCATGGAAGGTGGGGAAGATGAAAGGGGACGCATGGCCGTACTATGGTCAAGAGTAATATGCACACGAAGGGTATCAATGACCCTGAGGGTCTGGGTTTCATGGTTGTATTGATAGGGGTGTAATCGAAGGACTGCTTCAGCTTGTCCTTGCACCGTGCGGGGTGTATCAAGATCATAGAGTGAGCGGGGAAACCAGTCTCCTCCAACGGTGTCAGAAGAAGGATGGGGGTGGCTTTGCTGTGCCTGTGCGCGGAGTATATTACCCCGGGAGGGCATGACGGGTGCAGGAAGGGGGATTTTTCGATAGATTGTATCTACGGAAATAACCTGGGGCGTGGCACGGTTGGGAAGGGCAAGAACCGTAGCGGTACGTGGAAGAAAGGGCGCGCCCTTTGTGAGAAATCTTCCTTTTTCAGGACCATGCACTATGGTGAATTTTTCTTCACCGATGAGGGTATCCGTAAGGGTATGGGAGTGGTGAGTATATTCTACCACCAGGGTGTCGTGGGAATCAACATGGCGAATATCATAGGCTGCGAGGAGTGAAAATAAACAGAAAAGGTATGCCACGGGCTTTTTCATACTCTGTTCCCCACGAAGAAAAGGACTCTTCTTCTAATATATAGTAAAAATAAAAAACTATTATATACAAATTATCTTTTGAAGAAGAAAGTGGCTTGACAGAGAAACTATATTACTGTATTATCTTGCATTATGAGACAAAGTAACTGAGTAAATAACAGCGTTATAGTACAATATTCTTACCTGGAGTGATACCATATGAAACATGATACAACGGGCATTTTGAGCACAGAAGAGATTTCTTGCCTTCTGGAAAACTCTCTGAAAGATCCTTTTTCTTTGCTCGGAATGCATCGAGATGAAACCGGTGTATCCGTACGCACGGTACAGCATAGGGCGGTCACCGTGGCAGTTCGCAAACGAGGTGAAACCTCTATTCTCTGTGAACTGACACGTATAGACGATACGGCCATTTTTACCGGTTATATTCCAGACACGCAGGATATTTTTCCATATGATCTTGCCATTACCTATGATACGGGGTATGAGTTTGTAACACCAGATCCGTACTCATTTCTCCCGGTGCTCTCCGAGGATGATCTCTATCTTTTTAATCAAGGCAATAATAATTGCATCTATGAAGTGATGGGGGCCCACACCATAACGCACGAAGGTGTTACGGGAACCCAGTTTGCCCTGTGGGCACCTAACGCAGATCGCGTTTCTGTGGTAGGCAACTTTAATCTATGGGACGGACGTCAACACCCCATGCGGATGCTTGGTGCCTCAGGCATATGGGAGATTTTTATCCCGTATATCGGAGAAGATACGGTCTACAAATATGAGATACGAAAATGCGGCACGGGCCATCTTACCCTAAAAACAGATCCCTATGGATATCGACAGGAGCCCTTTCCCAATCACGGCAGCATTGTTTCATCCCTGGATCGCCATGAGTGGCAGGATGAGCTATGGTTGGAAAAGCGCGCAGAAACGGACTGGACCAATGCCCCCATGCTTATTTACGAGCTGCATCTTGGCTCATGGAAAAAGAATGGCCCCGATGAAGAGGCAGACTACTGCACCTACCAGGAGATTGGTCGTGCCTTAGTTCCCTATTTGAAGGAAATGAACTATACGCATGTGGAGTTTATGCCTGTACAGGAGCATCCCTTTGTGCCGTCTTGGGGGTATCAGGTGGGGGGCTTTTATGCAGTAAACCACCGTTTTGGAACACCGCAGGATTTTCAAGAGTTGGTGGATTATCTCCACCAAAACGATATCGGGGTTATTCTTGACTGGGTTCCGGGGCATTTTCCCAAGGATGAACACGTCTTATCTTATTTTGACGGAACCCATCTGTATGAACATCAGGATCCTCGTGAAGGGTTTCATACAGATTGGGGAACCTTGATTTTTAATTTTGGCCGGAATGAAGTTCGCAACTTTCTTGTGTCAAATGCACTATTCTGGATAGATAAATTTCACATTGACGGTTTGCGTATCGATGCGGTTGCGTCTATGCTGTATCGTAACTACAGCCGCGAAGAGGGGGAGTGGATTCCCAATCATTATGGTGGAGTGGAGAATCTGGAAGCAATTGACTTTCTTCGGAAAACGAACGATGCAGTCCATGCATATCATCCCGGGGTACTCACCATTGCTGAAGAGAGTACTGCCTTTCCCGGCGTTACCGCTCCTACAAATCAAGGCGGTCTCGGCTTTGATTTTAAATGGAACATGGGGTGGATGCATGATACCTTAGAATATTTTGAAAAAGATCCCATACACCGTAAATTTCATCAAGGTGATCTTACGTACTGCCTGTGGTATGCTTTCTCAGAAAAATTTATGCTGGTGCTTTCTCACGATGAAGTGGTTCATGGGAAAAAATCTCTCCTAGAAAAAATGCCCGGAGATGACTGGCAGAAGTTTGCCAATCTTCGTATGCTCTACGGATGGATGTATGGACATCCGGGGAAAAAGCTCCTGTTTATGGGGGGTGAATTTGGCATGCGCAATGAGTGGTACGAAAAACGGGAAATTGACTGGTGGCTTCTTGATGAATCTACGTGTGGCATCTTTCATAGCCGGTTGCAGCGAATGGTTGCAGATTTAAACCAGCTGTATCTTTCTCACTCATCTCTGTGGAATTATGATTACTCCCATGAGAAGAATTTTCAATGGGTTGATTATCAAGATCGTGATCACTGCGTACTCTCCTTTACCCGAGGGAATCCAGACCTTGACGAAAAGCTTCTTTTTGTATTTAACCTTACACCGGTGGTTCGCCATGGGTATACCTTCGGTATCGACGAGGCAGGATACTATGAGGAGATCTTTAATTCCAATGCAGAGATCTATGGTGGTGAAGGTATGGGGAATTTTAATGGAGTCACCACGGAACCAACCCCAATTCATGGAAGAAGTAATACTTTTCGCCTTGATTTACCTCCCTTAGCCTTCCTTATCTTTAAAATACACCGAGAGGGATAAATGAAACGTTTGTATCGATCAAAAGAGAATTCGGTTATTGCGGGAATTTGCGCTGGCGTGGGAGAGTATTGTGATGTTGATCCTGTACTTATTCGGTTGGGAGCGGTTATTCTGTTTTTCTCCGGTCTTGGTACGCCCGCAATTCTTTTTGCATATCTAATCGGATATTTTATTATTCCTGAAAAAACAAGTTCTTAGAAGGTATGGGCTTTCCCTTTGGGAGAGCCCGTGGTCTTCCGAAGGGAAAGTATTTGTTTCGACGTGCCAAAGTCTGTCCAACCAGCGGAAGAGAAATATATCCGCGCGGATATGTGGCGTGCCCCGAGAAGGAGGGGGAGAGGGTTTTGAATACATCGTCGTGAGAGAAGATAAATTCCCGCTTGATGGGCACGTACCGTGGCGTTCTTTTTTTGCCGTAGGAGAGAATTCTCCCTGAAGAGTCGACCTTAAATAGGTCGGCCTTTTCTTTTTCACCGGCAGTTTTAGAGAAAAGATAGAGCGCCTTTGATTGTGGAGTTTCGTAGGTCTCATAGAGGGAAAGAAATGATTCCAGCTCCGTGGGTTGTACCAGTATATCGCACGGAAGCAGTAAGAGCGCATCGTAGCTTTGCAGAAACGCTTTGTCTTGAGAAAAGAAGTACTGCATGTACAGTAGATAGGGGAGTTCGAGCAGAGTGGGGAGTTGTCGTTGTCGTGCCTTTTGGTAGAGCAGAGGAATTCCCTTTTCTGTGATACGGTGGTTCAGCTCTGCATATTCATCTCCTGCAAAGGAGAGTACGGCGCGATCAACTCGCTCTGGATTAATACGGTTCATAACATGGTCAATTAAGGGAGCACCTTCAACGGTAAGCATGGGCTTAATTTTTTCACGATCAGAGAGAAGGTGCTTTACGCGAGAGCCTTTTCCACCGGCAAGAATCAAGGCAAGTATCTTCATGGGGCAAGCCCTTTGAGCGGACGAACAAGCGTGGTCGATATGTCAAACCACACCAGGTGTTCTGTATCATCAAAATAGTCTGCAATGCCGGAATCGATATCTAAAATATCAAACCGAGCTCCCCACGAGACGGATATGTGTTCTCCAAGAAGACGATGTCGACCAATTTCAAGTACATGGTAGGGACTGTCCGTTTCATAGAGGGGAAATCCTGTCCAGGTTTGGTAGTTTTCTCCGCGGTAAAATTGGTAGGATGCATGAATATTAGCAGGAAAAAGACCGGTACATCGGAGTATTCCCCCCATGCCATATTCAGGGTCAATGCGGCGTCGGTTGGGAGTTGCTAGAGAGCCAAGAAAGGTGGTTTCTATCAAAAGCGTATGAGGAAAGGTACCGGAAAGAGGCACGCGTTGTTCAGCGGAAATATTTCCCGTAATATTATCGCGCATGTATTGGCCTTCAGGACTGTACTGCTGTCCACCATAATGATTCCATAAAAGCGCTCCTTCAAGGGTTGTATTTTGCAAAAAAGCCTGAAGGCGTGTGCCCACATGAAGGTTTTCAAGATATTTCGGTGAGTGTTCACGTTTAATCACTGCCCAAATAGATCCAGAAAAGGCTTCCGGTATGTTCCAAGAGAGCTTGAGACCTTCGTCATACTCCTCTTTATACCGTTGCTCCGGCGTATAGAGCGCCTCATGTATGCCGTGATCACTCGAAAAACTGCCAGCTGTAGCTGTGTACCCCCCTTGCGTGTAAGCTATGGAGAGTATGGGAGCGATATGTGATATAAAGGCATCATCACCTGCTCGTTTGCGAAGATACACTCCAGCTTCGAGGGTAATATTCGCATGGGGTGTGTAGGTTATTTTTGTTTCCCCTGCAGTTCCAAGGAGAAGCTCGCCTTCCATGTACTCCTTAAAATATTCAAGGTTGTTTAAGTATCCGTGCATGCGCGTTGTAAGAAGGGGGGGAGAACTCTGCGCTGCCCCGAAGAGTGAAGAAGTGAGGAAGAAAAGTATGGTTGCGGCACAACGATACACCGTAAAAGCCTCCTTAGTTATTTCACGCTAATATACGTTGTGCCCGGATGTAACAAAAGGATGAGTCTCGTATGCCCCCGTGCCGGAAGTCCGGCACGGGGGTTTTATTTATTGCGTAGGAAAGAGATCTTCCTTAATCCCGATCATTCGTTCTCTTCTCGCACGTTGGGTAGACCCCTCCGGTCCACTCCATCGCAGGTCAATCTGTGCAGAGTATGCGCCTCGTCCTAAGCGCCGTCCGGCACTATTAA
>NZ_ASJR01000007.1 GCF_000474745.1 Chitinivibrio alkaliphilus ACht1
GACACTTACTGTTTACCTCAAGGCCAAGAAGATCGGCAGCCATAGATAGTATAACCCTTCTTTCCGTAACGGATCTTGATTCCACAAGCCGGGTTGCACTTTATGATCTTTCACTGGAGATTGGGTTTGGTCTGCTAAGGCGTGAGATTATTAAAGATGGCTATACCTATACTCTACCAAAACAGTCAAAACCAGAAAAGGGAAAAGAGGAAAATGAGTAGTCGTGATACCTCTTTAAAGGAGCCTCTATGAAAATAAAATTGCGAACAATTCGTAACACTATCTCAAGCTATGATACACCTCTGCCGTAACAGTCATCATGTTTGATGTCTGAATGTTGTGCCTTCCAGCTGAGCAGGGGGCATTGATGGAGTCTTTCTTTATACGCGACCAAAGTCGTCTTCATACCGAACAATATCGTCTTCTCCGAAGTATTCGCCGGTTTGAACCTCAATAAAAATAAGTTCGAGGGAGCCCGTATTGGTAATGCGGTGCTTCTGTCCGCGGTGGATATCAATGGTTTTACCGTAAGTGAAGGTGATTTCCAGCCCATCGAGGGTTACCACCCCTTCTCCTTGTACCATGGTCCAGAGTTCATCACGTTTTGAATGGGATTGCAGACTCAAACGCTTTCCCGGTAGTACATTAATTCTTTTTACCTTATATGCCTGAGAATCTTCAAGAATTGTGTAGGTTCCCCAGGGGCGTGTAAAACAGATATCACCCACCATTACTCCTTCGTACCATTGTTCTTACGGGTTTCGTAAAATATACCACGTTGCTCTGTGCGGGAGAAAATCAGTTCTTCCTGAGAAAGTTTTTCTAAGACTGCATGAAGTTCTTTCTCGTCCTTCCCCGTAGTCTGCTGTAGATCTTGCAAGGTCATGGGACGCCGAGAGATATAGTTACAGATGAGTGTTTCAATGGGGGTGGTTTTGTCTGAAAACGTGTAAGTCGTGTCTACTTTACTCACATTTTCCACGGGATACGAAAGATAGCTTTGGAGTATCTCCTGGGCCATGCGCACGGTAACAGCATCAGCAGGAGTTACCCATGACTCAGGGGCAGGACGATCAAGGGTATTGAGTTGGAGTTTTTCAGCTGTGAGGGTTTGTAAATAGGTGCCCAGCTGGTGCAGGGATGCTTCATCTGTGTTTTTTCCTGGGATAAGAAAATGCTCCAGCCAAATTTTTCCGGTACACTCAGAACAAAACTGTTGAATTCCCTCCATCATAGCGCTCACGGTAAGTGAAGCGGCGGGGCGATTTATTTCTGTAAAGAGAGCGGGGGCAACGGCATCAACGGATATTTTTACAATATCCAGAGAGGCGATTTCACGACGAACCGTGGGAAGATGGAGCAAGGTGCCGTTGGTAAGCACCACAAGAGTATACGCGGGGTATTCCCGTTGTATCCACTGAATAAGTGCACCAATCTCAGAATTGAGGGTGGGTTCCCCTGCGCCGGAGAAGGTAATGCAGTCCAACTGTGGCTTTATTGCAAGAAATTCGGCCAGTTCTGCCTGTACCTTCGCACGGGGAACATACTCTTTTCGATCTGTTGTGAGGGTAGAGGTGGCACCGCATTCGCAGTATACGCAATCGATGGTACATACCTTATGCGGCACTAGATCGACACCAAGAGATATACCAAGGCGTCGTGAAGGAATGGGGCCAAAAAGATATTGATAGTTACTCATGGGCAGCCTCATTTTCATACTCTTTGAGTTTGTTTCGTAAGGTGCGGATTGAAATGTCGAGAAGCTCAGCGGTTTTTGTTTTGTTGTTATTACAAAAGTCGAGGGTTTTAAAAATAAGCTCCCGCTCTGCTTGCGCCACGGTCATTCCGGGAGTAAGGCCGGATTTTTCCTGGGGAGATTTCCGTAATAAGAGCGTCTCTGGCTCTATAGTTCCCTGTCCTGTGAGAACAACCGCTCGTTCGATGGCATTTTCAAGCTCTCGGATATTTCCGGGCCAGCTATGCCCAAGGAGCTCAGCGGCGGCACCCGAAGAGAGCCCGGTTACGGAGAGCCCATTTTCTTCATTGTATTTGGTAATGAAATGCTCAGCAAGGGCTTCAATATCCTCTTTTCTTTCACGAAGGGGTGGCAGGGTGAAATGGAATACATTGATACGGTAGTAGAGATCTTCCCGAAAGGTACCTTCGGACACTTCCTTATGGAGATCGCGGTTGGTTGTTGCTATAATACGGACATTAACATCCACTGGTGCATCACTTCCCACCTTGTCTACTTCTTTTTCCTGAAGAACACGAAGGAGTTTTGCTTGCACACTGAGGGGCATTTCCCCAATTTCATCAAGGAGTAAGGTTCCTCCCGATGCCAGCTCAAATTTCCCATTGCGAGATTTAATAGCCCCCGTAAAGGCACCTTTTTCATGTCCAAAGAGTTCCGATTCAATCAACCCCTCCGGAAGGGCAGCACAGTTAACTTTTATGAAGGGACCGCCCGCCCGATCACTTAAGGCGTGGATGGATTTGGCGATTAACTCTTTCCCCGTTCCTGATTCCCCCGTGATAAGAACCGTGGATCGACTTTTCGACACGGTTTCCGTTAGGCTGCGTAATTTCTGGATTTTGGCGGTGGTGCCCACATAGTTCCAATCTGTTCGCAAGGCTTTTCGAAGGGTGCGATTTTCTCGGTGTAACAGCGTATTTTCCCGTTGGAGAGAAGAAGTGTCAAGGGCACGTTTTAGAAGGGTTTCAAGTTCATCAACAAAGGAGGGACGCCCCTTTTCGACAAAATAAAAGGCGCCGCAATGCATTGCTTCTACGGCAGTTTGAATATCACCGTATGCAGACATGAGCAGTACGGGGGTATGGGGATACCGATGCTGTATTTCTTTCAGAAGGGTAATACCGTCCATTTCCGGCATCTTTATATCAGAGATAATTGCTTGCACGCGTGTTTTTTTTAAGCAATTCAGAGCAGCTTTGCCATGTTCAGCTTCAAGAATTTCATAGGTATCTGAGAATCTTAGAAACTCCACCACTGATGATCTCATGTGAACATCGTCATCGACAACTAATATGCATGGTTTTTCCATAGATCCTCCGGAAGAGACAAAAAAAGGGTCCCGTAGGGAACCCTTTTTTATATGTATGGGGTGGCTGATGGGACTTGAACCCACAACAACTAGAACCACAATCTAGTGCTCTAACCAGTTGAACTACAGCCACCATATCTTTCAAAGACGCTCTAATATATATGGCACGAACGTAAAATGCAAGGGTGATATTATTTTTTCTCTAATTTTATGTTGCTCCATGTTGCGGGGATATATGAATCGGCATTTTCAGGAATCGCTCCCTGCTCAGCAAGATAGGCAAAGCCCAAACGGCGGTTTTTCTGGAATTTTACGCCAAGATTATTCCAGGGAATTCGTATAATACGAAGAGAATCTCTTTCTGTACTATTCATATCTCCAAACCACTCACGAGACCGATACGAAATCTCCACGGAAGTTGTATCAGCAGAGCTTCGCCGATCGATATAGTAAAAGGGCATTTCAGCTGCAGTATCTAAGGAAATATAGCGAACCGAAAAGAGGGGAAACCCGGTTTTTGCATTGGCAGGATCGAGAGCAATGGTTCCCGTTTTTTCAGTATGGGCAGCTAGAATTAGCTCTTCGGGAGTTGCTGCCATATAGACGTTGGTGGGAAGTTCCTCTTCTGCAACTTGCGCGTACTGTTCTGCCACGGCTTCATCAGAGAGTGATCCTTCTTCAAAGAGGGGTACGGGGATTTCCTCATTGAGTGCGTGAGAGCTAATACGGTATTTTGATATGGGACCAACAGTTCCCGATAGATTGTGATCCGGAACAGCCCATCGCAGATAATAGTAAGCTTCACCACCCATGTTTCGGAGACTTGTCTGCATAGATACGGTATTTCCCGACGGGGAAATATCTGCGTTGCTTCGGCTGACAATGCGTTCTCGTCCATGAAGGTTGCGTTCTACTAACATCAAAGATACGGTACTTTCGTACACGCTCTCATCACTGATAAACTGAATCGAGAGGCTGTCATCTCGGAGGGTACTCCATCCTTCCGGAGAATGAAAGACAAGTTTTTCACGGGCCGTGCTGGAGATGGTGAGAATAAAAAGAGAGAGAATGGTCACCAGTGCTGTTTTACACATGATACCTCCGTAAGGGTGTTAATAGCATACAGTGTTGAATATATAAAAATGGCGAAGACACATTAAAAATTATTTCACAAATGTTTTTTCAATAGCCTCAAACGGTTTGCCGTAGTATGTAATTTTCCCATATATTATATTTTGATTGGTAGATTCTTAACTTTATGAGGAGAATGAACTATGAGCAATGCCTTTGACGCAATTACCCCCGGTGTATTGTACGGGAAAGAGCTTACGAAAGCCTATGAAATTGCAAAAGAAAAAATGATAGCCCTTCCTGCAGTAAACTGTGTGGGCTCTGATTCCATTAACGCTGTAATGGAAGCGGCTGCGAAGATTAATCGTCCCGTGATCATTCAGTTTTCCAACGGTGGTGCTTCTTTCAACGCAGGGAAAGGGCTTTCCCTTGATGGTCAGGAAGCCGCAGTGCTTGGTGCTATTGCCGGTGCTGAACATGTTCATCGTCTTGCTGAGGCGTACGGGGTTTCTGTAATCCTTCATACAGATCACTGTGCAAAAAACATTATTTCTTGGGTGGATGGACTTATTGAGTATGGAGAAACCTATTATAAAAACCATGGTCGTCCGCTCTTTTCTTCACACATGCTGGATCTCTCTGAAGAACCCTTGGAAGAAAACATTGCTACATCAAAAGAGTATCTTGCGCGTCTTTCAAAAATAGAGATGGGTCTTGAGATAGAGCTTGGTATTACCGGTGGTGAAGAAGATGGTGTTGACAATACCGATGTGGATAAGGAAGACCTCTACTCAAAACCTGAGGAGATCGCCTATGCCTATGAAGAGCTTAGCAAGGTTTCTCCTCATTTTACCATTGCAGCATCCTTTGGAAATGTACACGGTGTTTACAAACCCGGCAATGTTATCTTGAGCCCTGAAATTCTTGATGCTGCACAAAAGCATATTCAGGAAAAATTCGGAACTGAAGAAAAACCAGTGAATTTTGTCTTTCATGGTGGGTCTGGTTCAGAGCCGGAGAAAATTCAAGAATCTCTTACCTACGGTGTTATCAAAATGAACATTGATACCGATACACAGTGGGCAACCTGGAAAGCGCTCCTTGATTATTATACTGAGTATAAAGACTATCTTCAAGGGCAGATTGGAAACCCCGATGGGGATGATAAGCCGAATAAGAAGTATTACGATCCTCGTAAATGGCTTCGTGCTTCTGAAGAAGGTATGGTTACTCGTGTACTTGAAGCATACGATGCGCTGGAGTACAAGGGATAATACCGGCGGTAATATATCTCATGAAGGGGAGTCACCGTGTGGTGGCTCCTTTTTTGTATGGAGGGGCTTGCCCTAGCGGTGAATCTCTGCGTTTCGTAGCCAAAGGGCAAGGTTGATCCCGTGGGCAGGAATCAGCAGCTGGAGGTAAATCTTGTGTCTGAGGATTTATAGGGATTATACACCAATTACCTGGGAAGATCACCCATTCTGGAACGGCAAAGAGCGTAATGTCTAGAGGTTCATTCAAGGGAGATTAAATTCGAATATCATTGGGTGGATACTCAATTTCTATCTATAAGATATGTCGAAGGTCGTTGGGAAGATACACGAGAAGCAGTGGAAAGGGCTCTGTGCAGGTTTCAGAGGCAAATAACGGATAGATTGATACTGCTTGTTGTGAAACTAAAAGAGGGAGTAAGAACCACCATATACGGAGTGTGTAAGGGGCATAAGAGGGGAGAGCGCGTAATTCCTCACTCTCCCCGTTACGTTTTAGAGAGTGATACCAAAGGAGCTACCGTACTGCTCCACCACGTAGTCAATATCTTTATCTCCGCGTCCTGAGAGGTTTACAAGCACCGTGGCATCCGACGGAAGGGTGCGTGCGAGTTTTTGAGCAAAGGCAACAGCATGAGCACTTTCTATGGCGGGTATAATACCCTCAGCACGAGCCAGTTCAAAGAAGGCGGTCAGAGCTTCTTCATCGCCAATATGGCGATATTTTACCCGCTGGATATCATGGAGGTAGGAATGTTGGGGGCCCACTCCCGGATAGTCAAGCCCCGAGGCTACAGAGTAGACAGGGTGCGGAGTACCTTCTTCGTCTTGAAGATTATAGCATTTAAATCCATGGAGAAGTCCCGGTGCACCTTTTGTAATGGTGGCGGCATGTTTCCCAATCTCCTCTACATCTGTTCCCGACGGTTCAATTCCATAGAGTTCGACATCGTCATTGTCAAGAAAGGCGGTAAATAACCCCATGGCGTTACTTCCCCCACCAACACAAGCTACTAAGGCTGTAGGAAGAGAACCACCGGAAGTTTCCTGAAACTGTTTTTTTGCTTCTTCACCGATTACTTTTTGGAAATCGCGTACCATCATGGGGAAGGGGTGCGGCCCAACCACAGAGCCAATGGCATAGAGCTGTGTGACAGGATCTTTTAGGTATGCTTCAAAGGCGGCATCAACCGCTTCTTTTAACGTCTTAAGACCATGAGAAACAGGTACTACCCGTGCTCCTAATATCTTCATTCGCACAACATTGGGGTGTTCTTTCTGGATATCTACTTCTCCCATGTAGATATCACATTCAAGACCAACTAAGGCGGCAGCTGTTGCCAAGGCAACGCCGTGCTGTCCAGCACCGGTTTCCGCAATAATCTTTTTCTTCCCCATTTTTTTTGCAAGAAGTGCTTCACCGATACAGTGGTTGATCTTGTGTGCACCCGTATGGTTTAAGTCTTCTCGTTTTAGATAAATCTGGGCACCGCCAACGGTTCTGCTTAAATTCTTCGCGTGAAAGATTGGGCTTGGTCTTCCTATATAGTGTTTGCCATAGTACGCAAGTTCTTCCTGAAATTCTGCGGTATCTTTAATGGCATTGTAGGCATCGGTTATCTCTTCCAGAACGCCTTCAAGCTCCGGGGGAACAAAGCGGCCACCGTATTCACCGAAAAACCCATTTTCGTCAGGCATTTTGCCCGGATCAACTGCTGACATAGTACCTCCATCGTGTATCTTTGAACCATGACAATATAAGATATTGTACTCCCCTTAGATGTGAATTAGTGAAATTATCTCTCGGGGAAGGCAGGAGGATTATAATTTTTGATCAAATAATTTTGAGAAAACTTCTGACAAGTCTTCGTTTACCACATCTGAGTTATAAAAATCATTTTTAATTCGTTTCTGCACTTCATTTAGTGAGCCCGCTTTTCCCCCCTCATAGGTGTCTCTACGCACATTCCGGGAAGACTTGTTTTTACTCACGGACTTATTTTCAGCAGGAGAATTTGTACCTCTGCCTCGATGGTAGTTGTATTGAGCTGCTGCGGTATGTCCAATTCTCATAATATGCTCCTAATAAACCCTACTATACTATCGGTGTTTGTAAGCTGGTGCTTTATCTTTTTATCTTTTTATTTGAATAAAACTGAAACAGGGGCGTTTAAAGGGTACCATATGAGCATGAATAAGGCAATAGTACGAGAATGTCCTGTAGTACTGGTATGATATGAGAAGAACTGTTTGAGCACTATGCGATGCGGTGGGCTTTCAGTGAATCAGTCGTATCGGTAGGAGGGGAATTTGTGGTACGGACCTCTCCCGTGATGTACGGGAGAGGTCCGTAGTAATTGGTCCATATGAGGCTTGTTGTATTGGTAGATCGCCCTAATATCGACTATCGGCAAACTCTACCCACCCTCCTGCCTCAACAAGGGCTTTGTCAAATTCAGAGAGGGAAAAGGTACAATTGTACAACTCCTTTTCGTTATTTGAAAAGGTAAGCCGTTGTTCCTCCATCATAATTGCGCAGGTAAGGTGTGGAGTTTGTTGTAGGGCAAAGATATTGTTTATTTCCTCCTTAGGAAGCTCAAGGGCTAGCATGCCGCAATTAAACATGTTTTGACGAAAAATGCGTGCATAACTCTCTGCGATGACCACATGAATGCCGTTTACTTCCAAGGCCCAGGGAGCGTGTTCTCGCGATGAGCCACACCCAAAATTCTCACGGGTGATCAGTACTTCAGCATTACGCAATTGCTCTCCCTTCGGGTCAAATCGTTCAAGGGATAGGTCTTCCAGTAGATAGGGTTGTAATGCCTCTTTAGTTACCTCTGTGAGATATTTTGCCGGAATAATCTCATCAGTATTGATATCAGATCTGTCAAGAAAGAGTGGTGATCCACCAAATTGTTTCATATTATATCTCCTTTATGTCACGTGGGTCAGATAGTTTTCCCGTGATGCCCGCAGCTGCTGCTGAGGCAGGGCTCATAAGGTGTACCATCCCACCTTTACCCATGCGACCGTTGAAGTTTCTATTTGTGGTAGCAGCGGCAACTTCTCCCTCTGCAAGCACTCCGTTGCTCATACCAAGGCAGGCACCACAAGTTGGGTTTGACACTAAATACCCAGCATCAAGAAAGATATCGATGAGTCCTTCTTTCAGGGCTTCGCGATATATCTTTGGAGTTGCAGGAGAAACAATGCCACGCGTGCCTCGGGCAAGGCGATGCCCCTTTGTAACTTCCGCGGCAATTCGTAAGTCAGAGAGACGTCCATTTGTGCAGCTACCAATATAGACTTGGTCAACCCGTGCGTCTGTAAAATTACGGAGATTGTCAACGTGATCGGGTTTATACCCATAGGTTGCACAGGGTTCAACCGCTGATGCATCTATTTTGACAACCTGTGCGTATGATGCATCGGAGTCTGACCACCATTTCTTAAAATCTTCTATTGCACGAGAGCGATCGTGCTCATACTCTTCGGCGATAAATTCCCAAAGATAGTCTACTGTTTTTTCATCGGGCATACAAATACCGGAGGTGCCACCAGCTTCAATTGCCATATTGGTAAGGGTCATCCGTTCTTCCATGGAGAAATTATCTACCACTTCACCACGAAATTCAATTACATGATCTGTTGCACCATTTACGGTGAGTTTTTTAATAATTTCGAGCATAATATCTTTTGCGTAGACGCGGTTGCCTAGGGTTCCAGATATTTCAACAAGTATTGTTTCGGGTTTCCGGAAGGCGCAGACGCCTTTTAAAATCCCCACTTCAAGATCCGTTGTGCCCACACCACAGGAGAACGCTCCAAAGGCACCATGGGTGCAGGTATGGCTGTCTCCCATAATTACGGTATATCCAGGACGGATGAATCCTTTTTCCGGGAAGAGGGCGTGGCAGACTCCGTTTTGTCCAATATCAAAGAAATCCCTTATGTTGTGACGATCTGCCCAGTCGCGGAGTATCTTACCTTGCATGGCACTTTTACTGTCTTTTGCAGGGGTAACGTGGTCAATGACCGCTTTTATTTTTGTGTTGTTAAAGACACGGTCTTTTTTTCGCCATTCAAGATCTGCAATGGCCACGGGAGTTGTTATTTCATGGCACATTACAACGTCAAGATTCAGTACATGTGTTCCGGGGAAGGGGACATCACGCAGTTTGGCTTCAAACACCTTTTCAACCAGGGTTTTACCCATCTCTCCTCCTGAAAATAAAATTTCGCCGTAATATATATTTTGCAGCTCTAAAAAATCGGGGGAGAATATTATTTTAGCTACATTCAACAATGACTTTTGTGTTTGAAAAACGAAAAAATTGTTCCTTCTTGTAGAGCCCTTTTTCGATGAAGGGAAGCGTGTTTTCAGAGCCAAAGTCAGCGGGGGTGTACCAGTTTGAGACACGATTTTTTTGTAATACCCCAGCCTCCATCAAGGTTTTTGCCATGAGTTGACTGCAGAATACTCCCTCCCGTGTTTCGCGACGCAAATACTTTCCCATATGGGCAAAAAGGGCAACGCGCTGCCCGCTGGGGATATGGGACTTGTATTCCTGTGAGATGCAGGTGGGAAGTGCCACGCTTATTTTTTTCTCGCAGCGGGTGAGGTGAGTCGCCGCAGGGCATATTGCTTATTAGGGGTGCATAGTCGGGTTTGTGCACTGGTGAGCATGGGGCCTTCCTTTGCAGTATCTCCCAGTACTTCCCGAATTGTATCTTTTTTTACATTTGATTCCCACAGAAAAATTTTTCCCGTGGGGGTACGAACTACCATGGCGATATGCCCCCACGGGGATCCGTTTGTGAGAAGGGTGACAGCCTTGTTAAAAAAACTATTGCCATGGCAGAGTATAAGGTCGCCTGTGTGTAGAGACGCAAAAAAAGTACTTTGTTCTTCTTCGGTGCTGTTATTGGGGGTAAGTTTTGTTAACTTTCCGTGGTATGCAGAGGCAAAGAGAAGAAAGGCTAGTATCCATACTCCATTATCCCACATGAAAATACTCCTGATACGAACGTGTATGGTATCATTCTATCATGGAGGAGGTGTTTTATGCAACTCTTAAGGAGTACCGAAAGAGGGGATAATACTATGCTCAAAAAAAAGTTTTTTGTAATAATTTCATAATCAATGTGATATAGATGCTGCGTTTACAGTAAAAGGTTCTTTGTGTGTGTCGTAAAAAAAGAGGGCCGAAAGGGCCCTCTATTATGTCTATGCTTCACTTTTGGGTTTGAGTGCTTTTAAACTCAGCCGCACCTTACCGTTTCGTTCAAGACCAATAATTTTCACATTTATTGTGTCTCCTTCTTTCAAGTAGGCATTTACATCCTCGACCCGTGTATGGTCAATTTCAGAGATGTGAAGCAGACCTTCCTGTTTGGGAAGATATTCGCAAAATGCACCGAAATCAACAATCTTCTTAACTGTTGCCTCGTATACTTTATTAACTTCAGGTTTTTCAGTTAACTTTTCAATCAAGGCATTTACCGCCTCAGCATCTGACCTGTTTTGTGCTGCAATGGTAATAGTTCCGTCGTCAGCGATGTTGATATCAGCAGAGTGTTCTTCCTGCATTTCCTTGATCGTTTTTCCTCCGGGACCAATAATTATACCAATATCTTTCTCGTTTACCTTTGTTGTAACAATGGCCGGAGCAAAATTGGAAAGCTGTGTTCGTGGTTCTGCGATGGATTCTTCCATGATGTCAAGAATTTTCATACGTGCAGTTCGTGCTTTCCCAAGGGCTGTTTTCATCAGTTCCGGTGTTATGCCGTCAATCTTGATGTCCATTTGAATTGCCGTGATGCCTTCGCGACTTCCAGCAACCTTAAAGTCCATATCACCTAAGTGGTCTTCCGTACCAAGAATATCAGTTAAAATGGCGAGGTCATCACCGTCACTAATAAGTCCCATTGCGATACCTGCAATTGGGCATTTGATAGGAACACCTGCGGCCATTAAAGAGAGAGATCCGCCACAAATAGACGCCATGGAGGATGAGCCGTTGGACTCGGTAATATCAGATACAATACGAACCGTATAGGGAAACACCTGCTCAGGGGGGAGAACAGGAGAAAGGGCGTTCTCAGCGAGATGACCATGGCCAATTTCTCGACGTTTTGGAATGCCGAGGCGACCGGTTTCCCCAACACAGTATGGAGGAAAATTATAGTGAAGATAGTATGTTTTACGGAAATCCTCTTGGAGGTTGTCAACGATCATCTCATCACGTTTATTTCCCAGGGTTGTTGTAACAAGAGCTTGGGTTTCACCACGAGTGAAAATAGCAGATCCGTGCGCTCGAGGAAGAAAGTCAAGCTCGCAGGTGATCTTACGGATGTCATCAAGACCACGTCCACCGATGCGCTTGCCTTCTTTTAGAATTGTGGTGCGCATATCCTCTGCTTCAAGATCATGGAATGCTGCTTTGATATCACTTTCTTGCTCAGGAAATTTTTCTTCAAGCCCTTCAAGGACTTCTTTTTGAAGATCAGCGAGCTTCTCATAGCGCTCTTCCTTGTCGGAAAGAAAACTATATTCGTGAAGACGCGTACCAACAATTTCTTTTACTGCTGCGTCAATGTCACTACTTCTGCCTTCCGGCGCTTCAAAGTGAACTTCCGAAACATTGAGCTGTGCGAGAAATTCTTTCTGCATTTGACAAATGGACTTAATGTGGTCATGGGCATACATGATCGAATCCACAATTTCGTCCTCAGTTACCTCATAGGAACCACCTTCAACCATCATGATTGAGTCGGCTGTTCCTGCGATAATAATGTTGAAGTCGCCTTTTTCAGCTTCTTCACGAGTAGGCATGGCCTTGAGTTTTCCGTCGAGACGCGTTACACGTACTGCTGCCACAGGCTCGTTAAAGGGAAGGTCGGATATGCAAAGGGCAAAGGATGCTGCCGTAACAGCGTTTACGTCTGCAGGATGTACTTCATCTGCAGAGATAACCGTGTTTACAATCTGCACTTCTTCTTTATACCCTTTTGGGAAGAGAGGGCGAATGGGTCGATCAACAACCCGCGCGCTTAAAATTTCGTGCGTGCTGGGGCGCCCCTCACGCTTAAAAAAACTGCCGGGGATTTTCCCTGCAGCATAGGATTGCTCGATAAACTCAACGGTGAGAGGAAAAAAATCAATACCTTCCCGGGCCGTACCATTACAGGCAGTGCTGAGAAGGATTGTATCGCCGATGCGAATGGTAGCTGATCCATTCGCCTGTTTTGCTATTCGTCCGGTTTCAAGAGTGATTTCTGTACCATCAACGGTAACAGACTTACTGTGAACTGTCATTCATTCTCCATTACTAATTATAACACTTTTTCGTAAAATCAATATATATAGATTTGAATGTTGCATGTACAAAAAATACACTTTCTTTTTAAAAACACCACCTTGCTTTTTTTGATATATACAACTATTTCTTTTCCCATGGATGTAACGCGGAAAATAGGTCGTTTGGATATGCATGGTGGTTCTTTTGCCAGGTGTTTCCATGGGGCAGGTTCGCCACGATGTATATTCTTTTGCAAATATCTGTACCATACTTAGTGCTACCGGAGGTTGTAGTGGATATACGCATGCTTTCGCGGGATCAGGTTGTCTCTGCAGTGCGCAATCTTTGTCTCGAGGCGGCTCGATATTTACCTGCGGACGTTCTTGCGCGCATGGAAAAGTATGCCCATGCTGAAAAGAATTTTCGTGGCCGTGCTATTCTTGAACAATGTATTGAGAATGCTCGGATTGCTGCTGAAAAAAAACTACCCATATGCCAGGATACGGGCTTTGCGGTGCTGTTTGTAGAGATGGGTACTGCCTGTTGTCTTGACGAGGGAAGTGTGGAAGAGGCGTGTCAAGAAGGAGTCCGGCGTGGATATACTGAGGGGTATTTGCGAAAATCAATTGTGCACGATCCACTCTTTGATCGCGTCAATACGAATGATAATACTCCCGCAGTGATACATCTTCGGAGTGTGCCGGGAAAATCCCTTCGTATTGTCTTAGCTCCGAAGGGGGGAGGCTCTGAAAATATGAGTCGTACGGCTATGTTAAAACCGGCTGACGGAGTGGAGGGGGTGCGGGATTTTGTCTTTCGTACGGTGGTGGAAGCAGGAGGAAATCCGTGTCCCCCCACTATTGTAGGGGTTGGCCTTGGAGGAACTCTTGAGCAGTGTTGTCTCATGGCAAAAAAGTCTTTGCTACGGCCCGTGGGGACTCCCCATGAAGATCCTCGTTATGCCCGTCTTGAGCAGGAGCTTTTAGAGCAGATTAATAGCTCCGGCGTAGGTCCTCAAGGGCTCGGAGGGCGAACCACTGCTCTTGCAGTCCATATTACTCCCTATCCCTGTCATATTGCTCAATTACCCGTGGCGGTAAACTTAAACTGTCATGCCGCTCGTCATGCGGAGGTAACCCTATGAAACATATTTCTCTTTCGGCTCCCTTATATACAGGTACTATACGGAGTTTATCCGCCGGCGATCAGGTAGTATTGCAGGGAGATATCTATACGGCCCGCGATGCTGCGCATAAGCGGTTGTGTGAATTGCTTGCAACGGGTAAAGAGCTTCCCCTTGATTTACGAAATCAGGTTATATACTATGTCGGCCCTACGCCGGCAAAGCCTGGAGCGGTTATTGGATCTGCAGGCCCAACAACGAGCTATCGTATGGATCCCTATGCGCCGGAACTGATATCTCGGTGTGGCCTTGCTGCCATGATTGGAAAGGGAGATCGCTCTGATGCTGTTGTGGACGCAATGAAGACGCATGGGGCGGTCTATTTTGCGGCCGTGGGTGGTGCAGCAGCACTTATTTCTCAATCAATTGTGGCTGCTGAGATTGTCGCGTATCCCGATTTAGGGCCGGAGGCTATTCGAAAACTCACCCTTCGAGATATGCCCTTGATTGTTGCCATAGATTCTCAGGGAAAGTCTCTGTATACATGAAGATCGTTGTGGTACACTACCACATGCGTCGTGGGGGGGTCCGTCGTATCATAGAACAACAGATATCTCTCTTCCTTCAGAAGGATATGGCTTTGGAGCTTGTGCTCTATACAGGAGATGCGGCCGACTACTCTCCGCCAGAGGATCCTCGGTTTTCACTTGTTGAAGAACCTCTTCTTGATTACGCCAGTGCTATACGTCAAGGAGAGAGCCTTGATGGGTATTTGAGACTTTTGCGTTTTTTTTGCGATCAAGAACCGGGCACATTGTTTCATGTACACAATAGTGTTATCGGAAAAAATCCTCGTTTAAATGCAGCCATTGTTGAAGCAGCTCGTGCCGGATGTCCCTTTTGTATTCATTGCCATGATTTTGTGGAAGATCGTCCGGCATTATTCAAACAGGTACAGCAGGCAGCGGCATCTCTTGGATATGCACGGTATGAAGACCTGATGTACCCGCAGCACGGGCGTGTATATTGGGTGTGTATTAATAAAAGCGATCTTTCCCGAAGCCCTCTTTCTTCTTTTGAATCAACCTCGTATATTCCAAATCCTGTGGAGCCTCCTCCCCGGGGAAATATGACGCGGATGGAGCTTGCCTGTTCCTTGAAGATTGATGAAACGAAATCGTGGTATTTCTATCCTGTTCGTGCCATAGAGCGGAAGAATATCGGTGAGTTTATCCTTCTTTCTCAGCTTATTGATCCAGAAGGAGTGTGGCTGATTAGTAGGGAACCGGAAACCCCCGAGGAGCGTGAGGGGTATGAGCAGTGGCGCCATTTTTCCTCATTACATACTCTTCCTCTGCTGTTTAATGCTGCAAAAAAAGGAGACTTTGGCAGTCTTTATGAACATTGTACCTATGTGGTTACCACAAGTGTAATGGAAGGGTTTGGTCTTGTTTTTCTTGAATCATTTCTTGCGGGAAAACCTCTGCTGGGAAGAAATATTCCCGCTGTAACCGAAGATTTTTGTGCCCGTGGAGTGGTGTTTTCCGGGATATATGATGTTCTTTTGGTGCCCGCTTATGGTGTTTGGACCGACTTTGCTTGCCTCAGCCGAAACCAACAAATGCAGTGGCTTGAAAAAATAGGAACGATACCCTGCTGTTAGAAGAGATACGGCGCCGTAATGGGATACACGACCTTTGTGATCGTGCTCAGAGGCACATCACAGAAAATTATCACCGTATTACCACGGGGTATTCTCCGGCACAGTTTAAACAACGAGTATTTCGTCTTTATCAAGAGATGTCGTAATATCTTGCAATTGTATGTCCATAGGGTATACTTAATTTTTTGGAGGGTGTGTGCATACAGTTCTTTTTGTTGATAATGATCCCCAGTGGATAGTGCGGTATCAGTCTGTCTTCAGTAACTCTTCTCAGTGGGACTGTTTTTATGCAGAAGATGTATTGGCTGCAGTGGATTATCTCAACTACCTTGATGTTGATATTATCGTAACGGAACTTCAGCTGCCTCTGTTTGACGGAACTCAGATATTGGAATATGTCCGGAAGCGGTATCCCCGTATTATCCGATTGATCTTAACAGATCACGAGAAGATTGAGGGCTATCTCGATATTGTTCGTTTGGCGCATCAGTTTTTGCGTAAAGCGCATTCGGTAGATCGCATAGAGGAGATTGTGCAAAATCTCTACCGATTGCATCGTCTGGTTATTAGTCGACATGCTCGGGATATGGTTAGTTCCATGGATTCCATTCCTGCCTTACCCGATGCCTATTATCGGCTTAAGGCGGAGATTGATCGTTCGGAACCATCCTTACGGAGAGTGGGGGCTATTGTTGAATCAGATGTGGGGCTTTCTACCACGATCTTAAAATTAATCAATTCTTCTTTTTTTGCTATTGCAGAGCCCGTTACAACTCCTTCTCAAGCGGTAACTCTCTTGGGAGCAGAGGTGATTAAGTCATTGGTTGTTTCATCCCATCTATTTTCCCATTTTGCCGAAAAAGAGACCTGTGATTCCGTTGCAGAGGTTATGATACATAGTAAATTAGTTGCTGGATTTGTAGGGGAAATCTGTGCATATCATAAGGTTCGCAAGAGTGTTCGTGAGACTGCAGTGATGGCAGCGCTTCTCCACGATCTTGGACGGCTTGTTTTTGAGTCCTCGTTTCACGACAAGTATGGCAAAGCCATTGGTATTAGCTCTGTCACCAGTGAATCTCTTTCAGAATCAGAGCGACAGGTGTTAGGCGCAGATCATGCTGAGGTTGGAGCATATCTTTTGGGCTTGTGGGGGTTTCAGTATAGAACGGTTGAAGCGGTGGCATTTCATCACGCTCCCAGCAAGTGTGTTAGTGCAGATAATATGCTTTTATCCATACTCCATGCAGCAGATATGTTTGCCCTTGAAAGACAGGAGCGACGGATTAATTTCGGCACAGAGTATATGGATCGGACCTATGTAGACGAAACCATTGGCCTAGACCGGTGGGATGAGTGGCGAAGTGTTTGTATCACCTATTATGAGCGAGTATGGGTTCCTTCCATGGACTCCCAGGGGGCTTCAGAGTAGGTCGTCAATTGTTTCCGTGAGTTCCTGATTTACGTGGTATGGTTTATCTGCTGATATAGTATGGGTCGTATACTTTTCAAGGCATTGGGAAATTAGCTCGGTAAAGGGAAAGTGCTCTTCGTATTTTTGGCACAGTTCTTCCCGGGGACGTGTGGCCGGATTCGGGGGCACAAAAAGGGTGCAGCAATCATCATATGGGCGTATGGATATATCGTACGTATCAATATGCCGGGCTATGGAGATGATTTCTTCCTTGTCCATACAGGCAAGGGGGCGCAGAACAGGAAGAGAGGTGACGGGAGTAATCGCTGCCATGCTTTCTACTGTTTGCGATGCAACTTGCCCGATGCTTTCTCCGTTGGCGAGAAGAGAAATTCCCTTTTTTTGGGCAAGGGCATGGCTGATTCGGTACATCATGCGTCGCATAATCGTCATGCCATAGCTGGAAGGGGTCGATTGGAAAAGTGTTTCCTGTAGGTGGGTAAAGGGAATGGTGTGCACGCGTATTGTCTGTGAGGGCATATAGGAAGCTAGACGGTGAGCGAGATCAAATACTTTTTGTCGTGCTCTTTGTGTTGTGTGGGGAGGCGATTCAAAATGGATGGCTTCAACAGCAATGCCCCGTTTCATGAGAAGGTAGGCTGCCACGGGAGAATCGATGCCGCCGGAGAGCATGAGGAGCCCCTTTCCCGCAGTGCCTACGGGCATTCCCCCAGGACCCTTCCCTTTTTCCAGAAGGAGTAGGGCATCTTTTTTACGAATCTGGACAGTCAATGTGGTGTGTGGCGGTTGTACGGCTGCTGTATAGGGACTGTGATCTGTAAGATGTTGTGCCAGTCTCTGTCCGATCTCAATGGATTTGTAGGGAAAATCCTTTGATGAACGTCGTGCTTGAATACGAATCCTGCTGTTTTTAGGGATATTATGATGGTGTAGTAAGGGTATCGTATCTGTACAGATCGTTTCAATATTTTTTGCTGTTGGTACGCCCACGGCAAAGGATTGTATTCCGAATAGAGTGGAGAGTGCCCGTTCAACAGGGGCAAGCGGGGTCTTATTCAGCATAATCGTCGCACTGTAATAATTATGATGCAGGGTTGTATGAGGAAAGGGGGTGAGTCGCTGTTTCAGATTGTGTATTAGGGTATCTATAAAGCGGTGGCGATTCTTTCCTTTTAAAAAGAGTTCGCCAAATCGAAGATACAGTATGTTTTGGGGTGTCATAAATACATCCTTGTATAGGTGTTCGTAATTATTTCCAGGGCTTCTTGTATTTCGTCAGTCCTTGTTTTGTAGGTAAAGCTTATACGCAGGCTTGATCGTGCTCGCCGAAGTGAGCCCGTCATTTCACGAATGGGTACGCTTTCGCCAGTTCCATTGGCCGCACAGGCAGATTTTGTAGAGATATAAACGCCCGCGTTTGACAAGGCGGAGACAAAGGGTTCAGGTTTTTTGTCGGGGATACTTATATTCAGAATATAGGGAGAACTGGTTTCAGGCGAGTTGATTACAATACCTTCCAGTGAAGTAAGGTGAGCGCGAAAAAGATCATTCATGCGACACAGCCGTTCGTGGTGCTTTCTGCTTTCTTGAAGACTCAGACGAAGAGCCCGAGCCATGGCTGCTGCACCCGCACAGTGTTCCGTGCCACTTCGTACGCCTTCTTCCTGCCCCCCTCCATGAATAAAGGAGGGCAGCTGTATTGTTTTTTTACAGAGCAGTCCTCCCATTCCGTTTAATCCATGGAATTTATGCGGCGAAAATGAAATGGTATCAGCCTCTGCAGTTATGGGGGCGTTTCCGTGTTTGCCCAAGGACTGTACAGCATCGCAATGAAAGGCCGCATGTGAGTGGCGATGTACGGTGTGTATCAGTTCTTGTATCGGTGATATGGACCCCGTTTCATTGTTAACGTGCATTATGGTGACCATACTGGTATCATCCCGCAGGGCATTCTGAATGCGGCTTGGGGAAATGATTCCTCGTGTATCTGGACGCAGTAGAGTAAGAGTAAATCCCCGTGTTTCTAAGTAGGAGAGGGTTTTTAAAATAGAAGGATGTTCCATGGTGGAAGAGATAATGTGACGTCCCCGATGGCGATATCTATGAGCAAGCCCGATAAGGGCAAGATTATTTGCTTCTGTGGCAGATGCGGTGAGAAAAAGAGTGTACTCCTGAGCAGAAAGAAGTCTACGGGTACGTTCTTTTGCTTGAGTAAGAACAGACTCTGCTGTAATACCCATACCATGAGGAGAACTCGGGTTGCCAAAATAGCGCTGCGCTGCTTTAGTATATGTTTCTAACACAGTAGGATCTGGCGATGTAGTCGCCGCAGAATCAAGATAAATCATACTACCTCCGTGTGTAAAATATACTATTTGTATCAAAGGGGTAAAGAATCTTTGGTTCCTTTTTGCGTGTGCGGAAAAGCCTTGTTTTTTTATGGAACCGGGAACATCTGCTTCGTTGATTTCAAGGTGTAAAAAGAGTGTTGTCTGTTTTTTTTAGCTTCCATTGGACACCCTTCTTGACGGTCCAAAGTGCATGTTTGCGAAAAAGCTGTGAAATGCCTCTTTTCTTATCGTATACTGTAGGTGTATACTCTTTTATCGTAGATTGGTAACTTGATATAATGCGACATGTTACGGAGTATTTCTCCACACTTCACTATCGGGTGCTTTTTTTCACCCTCCTTTTTTTAGTATTTTTTGCTGCCTCCGTTGGTGATACCGTATCAGAGGCTCTTGTACTTTCTGTATACAGTGCAGAGGTTGTTTCACATTTGTTTTTTGTAAATGCACTTATTTTGTTTGTTTTATCCTTCCTTGCCCTTTCAATTATTGATAATTATAATCGAGGGAAGATATTTATCCTGTTTCTCGTAACCTATGCAGTGTCTCTATTTCTGTTACGCCTGTTTCATTTTCTCGGTGAGTGGGTATATCTTGTGTTGTACGTACTTTCCTATACAGGAAAGATTATGATGTTTTTGCTTGCATGGACCCTTGCTAATGATGTTGCCGATAGCCGAAGCGGTGCAAAGCATTTTCCCTTTATTGCCGCCGGGGGAACCCTTGGGGCGATTGTGGGAACATTTTCTATACCAGTGTTAGTGAAAACCTATACACCTTTGCAACTCCTGTGGGTATGGATTCTTCTACTCTTTACAGCAGCTCTGCTGGTCAAAGCCATGGTATACTCCCTGGGGCATCATTTTTCCCGCCGCCGTTTTAATCGACAGGTTTCGTTGCATTTCTCTGTGTTGGGTCGAAATATTCGCGATTTGATGCGTCAGCCTCTTCTGAATACCATGGCAACAGCCTATTTTTTTATTTTCATAATTATTTTCTGCCAACAATATCTTTTCTATGATGTGGTTCGTTCAGAGTATGAAGATGCCCTGTCTATTTCCGGCTTTCTCGGGTACTTTAAAGGTGGGTTCCTTCTCATTACCTTTCTTTTGCAAGCCTTTGTTGCCGGTCGGCTTACTCGATATATCGGCTGGATACGCGTATTGACAGTACTTCCATTTGTTTTCTTTCTGTCCTTTGCTGCCATGTGGTATTTCGATATGCACGGTCTCGATCTCTACATACATACAGTTATTGCTGCCATGGGGCTGCGTATTGCCGTGTTTGATTCTTTTTTTTCACCCAATTATCAAAATATTTTTTCAATTTTTCCTGAGGATCTTCGTGGTCGGGGTAAACTCACCATCGACGGTGTCTTCAAGCCTCTTGCCATGGCTGTTTCTGCGGGGCTTATCGTGCTCATCTCTTCTCAAACCCAGATGCTTGTCATTTTATTGTTTCTCTCCCTTATCGCTCTTGGTATAACCTTACGATTGCGACGGCACTATCTTTTTACCGCCTTGGGATACTTACACCGGACAAGTTCTGAGGAGGTCCCTCAACGTATTAGCCAAAGTCTTTCTTATGAAAAGGGGCTGGAGCTTCTTGATACGGTAATCGAAGAGCAGCCGCGAGAGTTGAAGTTTTGTGCCGTGGATATTTTGGTAGAGCTTGATAATGATCGTGCCATAGCTCGACTTATTCACTGGTATCCTCTGGTGGATACGTATGTGCAAGCCTATATCGTCTCTGCCCTCGGAAAAGCAAAGAATCGGAACGTGCTCCCCTTTGTACGGTATTTACTTCGCGCCGAAACAGATCCACGTGTGGTGGCCAATGTATTGATTGCCCTTTGGAGTATGCAGGAGGAGGAGGAAACAGTCTATGCTGCATTTCTTTCCCACGCTGTTCCTCGTGTGCGGGGAAATGCCATATACATTCTTTTTTATCTGGGGTTTTCACAAAAATATTCTTTGGAAGCCCGTTTAGAGGAGATGCTTTTTATAGATGCAGAGGGGGAGGAGAAGTCTGCCCTTTGGGTTCTTGCGCATATCCCAATTACGAATCGACTTACTCAGGCGTTAAAACAGTATTGGTATACCCGAACTGTTCGGGTGCTGCGCAGTTTTTCCTATTGGAAATCCTTTGTTGCGGCGGTGGTTCGTTCGCGGGATTATGCCCTGCTTTTTGAACTTGTCGATATGTATCAGGCGGTGAGTGAACAAAAACAACGTGAGCTTGTTTCGCAGGTTGCGTGGCTTATTCATCGAGATGGGGAAGCGGATATCGTTGCCCATATGGGAGAGTTTCGTAGTAGTTATACTACGGATTTTGTTTTGCGCGCTTTGGCCCATAGTAGAGTACATGTCGGGGAGTCCATGGTAAAGCGTCTGGAGCGTTTTGCTGAACAGGAGTATGAGAAGTTCTTGGTGTCTCGGCAGGCCTTGCATTATTTGCGGTCCTTTCTGCATAATTCAGGTCGTGTAGATCCATATTTGGAATACTATATTCAGGTTATTGAGCAGGAAGAACAGAGCTTGCATTTTAATAATCTTCTTGAGTGTGTTGCCATTGTAGATGCAAGTAATGCCGTCAACACGATACTTGATAAGATTCATATTTATTCTCGTACGATTTATTCTCGTGTTGTTGATATTATTGATACAGCTTCTTCCAAGCGCATCAATAAACTTATTGTAACCCTTATGGAGGGAGGAGGACACTGTCCCCGTGAATTTCATTCCCTCGACGAAGTGTTTGAGATATATCTTCTAAGCGGCCTGCCTGTTGTACGAGAAAGCACCTTGTATTTGATAAATCAACAAAGCGAGTGATCATGGGAAATCGTGGGTTCGAGTATATCGCAAATATGGTTGTCCTTCGAAATTGTCCACTCTTTTCCTCCCTTTCTCCCGGGGAATTACGGCGACTTACCGGTGCTGTACGGCAATTTCGCTGTGAGGCCCACGATGTTCTTCTGAAAGAGGGGGATAGCAATACAACCCTGTATCTCCTCTCTTCGGGGGAAGTAGAACTTACCTCTGCCGAGGGGGTACAACGACGTATCTCTGCCCAAGAAAAGGGCACTACCTGTTTTTTCGGTGAGATAGATCTCTTTTTGCCGGGTAATCGGGTTGATTATACGGTTATTGCCCTTGCTCCAACAGAGATTCTTACTTTAGGTCGAACCGATCTCTATGCTCTTATGTCTGAGAATCCCTCCATACCGATACGAATAGTGGAGATGTTTTCAACTCGTTTAGCAGAGTATGAACGCCGTCGAAGAGATACGGTCTTGTAGAATGCAGTTGTAAAAAGCTAACTTTGTAAGCGTTTTGAACATGTTATAAAAATCACAATATGTACAATTCCTTTTATATATTACTTTCGACACGGGGAGTCCCGTGAAGATATGACTATGGGTCATTTTGAAAAACAACTCTCTAATGGAGGAAGAAGTATGGCAGAAAAGGCACTGCTTCCCATGCCGGAAAAACTGGTTGATTTTATTGAAGAATGGAAAGAGAAGCCAGGAAATTTAATTATGGTTCTGCACAAGGTTCAGGAGCACTATCGGTATATCCCCGATGTTGTTGCTGAAGAGGTTGCACATCTGCTTGATGTTCCTTTGGCCAAGATTTACGGTGTTGCAACGTTTTATCATCTCTTTTCTCTAAAAGAGCCAGGAAAGCATGAGGTTGCCGTATGCATGGGGACCGCTTGTTACCTGAAGGGAGCTCAGGATCTTCTTGATGAGATAGACCAAGTGATAGATTGTAAAGCTGGATGTGTCACTGAAGACAAGCAGTTTTCTGTCGAAGCGGTACGCTGTATCGGGTGTTGTGGTCTTGCACCGGTCATGACCGTTGATGGAAAAGTATATGGTAACGTTACTAAGGATATGATTGCCGGAATTCTTGCACCGTATCAGCGGAATTAAGGTGCATTACTCTCTCTGTGACTATCTTACAGATATTGTGCATAACTCCCTGGAGGCGGGAGCAGATACTGTATCTGTGGAGATGTGTGAGAGCGATTTTGAGATACGGTGTACAATACAGGATAATGGGTGTGGTATGAGCGATGAAACCTTACAGTCAGTTATGGACCCATTTTATACCGATGGGAAAAAGCACGTACATCGCTCTGTTGGCCTTGGACTTCCTTTCTTGCTCCAAGCTGCTCAGGCATGCGGTGGCGATGCGCACATTTCCTCTGTGAGTGGGCATGGTACGGAGGTCTCGTTTTGGATGAAGCAAGACTCGGTTGATCTTCCTCCCCGTGGCAACATTCCAGCAACGGTTACGTCCTTGTTTTCCTTCTCTCAGGAGGGAAACATCATCTTTTGTCATCGGTGGCATTCAGCAGAGTACACTGTTACGAGAAAAGAGTTGGAAGATACTTTAGGAGAGTTAACCAGTGTTGATTCTCTATCCTGTATGAAGTTGTATATCGAATCCTGTGAAGAAAATTTATACAAGGAGAATACCCATGGCTAAGTTAAACCTGGATGACCTGAAAAAAATGCGCGATGAAAAGCGTAGAGAAATGAACCGTCGGGACACAGATAAGAGTATCGAAATTATCATCGGTATGGGAACGTGCGGTATAGCTGCTGGAGCAAAGGAAGCCTTCGACGCTTTTGTTACCGCAATTGATGCAAGTAATCTTGACGATGTAATGATAAAACAGACCGGTTGTATGGGCTTTTGTGCCAATGAACCAACCGTTGAGGTACGTATGCCCGAAATGCCTGATACAATCTATAATAATGTGGATGCCACTATTGCAGAACGAATTGTAAAGGAGCATATCCTCGAACAGAAAATGGTAAGTGAGTATGTATTTGATAAACCGTCCGTTGACATTGTTGATGGTCAGTAAACCAGGAGCAGATAAGTAATGGCTTATAAAAGTTTTATTCTTGTATGTGCCGGTACCGGTTGTCACTCAAATATGGGTGAAGAGATCTACAACGAACTGGTGAAGGCCGTTGAAGCACACAATATCTCCCAGGATGTCCAAGTTGTAAAGACCGGTTGTTTCGGCTTTTGTGAACAGGGTCCTATTGTAAAGATTCTCCCGGAAGAAGCTTTCTATGTGAAGGTAACTCCCGATGATGCACCTGAACTGGTGGCAGAGCATGTGGTAAAGGGACGTCAGGTTGACCGTCTTTTGTATAAAGAACCAGGTATGGAAAAAGCCTCAAACAAAATTGATGATATGGGGTTTTATCAAAAGCAGTTTCGAATTGTTCTGCGCAACTGTGGTTTTATCAACCCTGAAGATATTGATGAGTATATCGGAAGAAATGGGTATCAATCTTTAGGAAAAGTGCTGACCGAGCTTTCCCCTGATGATGTCATTGAAGAACTGAAGAAATCAGGGCTTCGTGGTCGTGGTGGAGCTGGGTTTCCTTCATGGATGAAGCTGAGTTTTTCCAAAGGCGTTACGGGGGTTGATCAGAAATATGTGGTGTGTAATGCCGATGAGGGCGATCCCGGGGCATACATGGATCGTTCCACCCTTGAAGGAGATCCACATTCTATTATTGAAGCCATGGCGATTAATGCCTATACCATTGGTGCAGATAAGGGCTTTATCTATATTCGGGCGGAATATCCCCTTGCCATTGAGCGACTCGAAGTTGCCATGAAGCAAGCACGTGATTATGGGCTTCTCGGTGATAATATCCTTGGAACGGATTTCTCCTTCGATATTGAGATTCGTCTTGGTGCCGGTGCCTTTGTGTGTGGTGAAGAAACAGCTCTAATCTCTTCTATCGAAGGGAAACGAGGGGTGCCCACGCCACGACCGCCATTTCCTCCTGTAAAAGGTTTATGGGGGAAACCAACCTGTGTAAACAACGTCGAAACCCTTGCAAATATTCCCGTAATTATTGAAAAAGGTGGCGACTGGTTTAAAAAAATCGGTACGGAAAAAACAAGTGGGACAAAGGTCTTTGCCTTAACCGGTAAGGTAAACAATTCTGGTTTGATTGAAGTACCCATGGGCACGACCTTACGTGAGATTATTTTTGATATCGGTGGTGGTATCAAGGATGGTAAGAAGTTTAAGGCTGCACAAACCGGTGGTCCCTCCGGTGGGGTTATCACAGAAGAGCACCTGGATACACCCATTGATTTTGACAATCTGGTAGCTCTTGGTTCCATGATGGGGTCGGGTGGTCTTATTGTTATGGATGAGGATGACTGTATCGTTGATGTGACAAAGTTTTATCTAGACTTTTCCGTGGATGAATCGTGCGGTAAATGCTCGCCTTGTCGTATTGGTGGGCGTAAACTCTATGATATCCTTGATAAAATATCCAAGGGAAGTGCTACCGCTGAAGATGTAGATAAAATAGACGCTATTGCAGAGGCAATGAAAAAAGCCTCTCTCTGTGGACTTGGGCAAACCACACCAAACCCGGTTCTTTCCATATTGCACTATTTCCGTGATGAGCTTTTTTCTCATATTAATGAAAAAGTGTGTCCCGCTGGAAAGTGTAAGGATCTTGTTTCATTTTCCATTGACGCAGAAAAATGTATCGGATGTACTCTCTGCGCTCGAAAATGCCCCGTAAACTGTATCAGTGGTGCGAAACGACAGGCCCATGAAATAGATCAGTCGCAGTGTGTAAAATGTGGAGAGTGTTTTACGGTTTGTAAATTTGATGCCGTGGTAAAGGCGTAAGTGAGGAGAATAAACAATGTCTGAAATGATAACGTGTACAATTGATGGCGTAGAGGTTACCGTTCCTGCAGGAACCAGTATCCTAAAGGCTTCCAAGGAAGCAGGGGTGAAGATCCCCACCCTCTGTTACCACCCAGATCTGCATCCCTGGGCGTCCTGTGGGATGTGTATTGTGAAAAATGATCGCTCTCCAAAGCTTATGCGTGCGTGTGCCACTGAAGCTGTGGAGGGAGAGGCATACATTACGGGTGATAATGAAATAATTTCAGTTCGGAAAGCAGTGTTGGAGCTGATTCTTTCAGAGCACCCCGATGACTGTCTTACCTGTGGAAGAAACAATAATTGTGAGTTGCAAACCCTTGCGGCTGATTTTGGAATTCGTGAAGAACCCTTTGATAAGAATTTGCACCCTCTTCCCAAAGACACGTCTACCCCGTCTATTGTATTAAACCCTGAAAAGTGTATTAAGTGTGGACGGTGTGTGCATGTGTGTCAGGATCTTCAAGGGGTATATGCCCTTGAGTTTCTTGATCGGGGAGAAAATACGCGTCTTGCTCCCGCTGCGGATGTACAGCTCAACGATTCCCCCTGTATCAAATGTGGTCAGTGTTCTGCACACTGTCCTGTTGGGGCAATTTATGAAAAGTCAGAATGGGAAAAGGCTGTTGCCGCAATTAATAATCCCGATGTTCATACGGTTGTACAGATTGCACCGGCAGTTCGTGTGGCTATTGGCGAGGCCTTCGGCCTTGAGTCAGGAAGTCTCATGACTGGGCAGTTGTATACAGCACTGCGTCGTCTTGGCTTTGATAAAATTTTTGATACTAACTTTGCTGCCGACCTCACCATTATGGAGGAAGGGACAGAGTTCATCAAGCGATTTACAGAAGAGCAGGAAAGTCTTCCTCTTATTACGTCCTGCTGTCCTGCGTGGGTTGATTATATGGAGAAGTATTCCAATGATATGATTCCCCACTTTTCTACCTGTAAGTCACCGCAGCAGATGGAAGGGGCAATGATTAAATCATATTATGCAGAAAAGCATAATATTGATCCGAAAGACATTTATGTTGTCTCTATTATGCCGTGTACTGCCAAAAAGGCAGAGGCACAAAACTGTGACGACATGTTTTCCACAGGATGTAAGGATGTTGATGTGGTTCTGACAACTCGTGAGATTGCACGATTGATCAAAATGAGCGGTATTGATCTTCCAAACCTTCCCGAAAGCGATGTTGACTCTCTGTTAGGGACCTACTCCGGTGCTGGGACAATATTCGGCGTTACCGGTGGGGTAATGGAGGCAGCTCTTCGTACTGCCGTATCGAAAATTACAGGTGAAACATTGCCGAAGGTTGAGTTTGAAGGCCCTCGAGGCATGGAGGGGGTAAAAGAAGCAGAGCTTGATGTTGCCGGGCAAAAGGTCCGTATTGCCGTGGCTCACGGTATGGCAAATATTGAAACGGTCCTTAATACCGTTCGTGCGGCAAAAGCTGAAGGAAAAGAGCTCCCATACCACTTTATTGAGGTTATGGCGTGTCGTGGTGGATGTATTGGCGGTGGTGGTCAACCCCATGGCGCCGATGATGAAACCCGTGCAAAGAGAACTGCTGGAATTTATCAAGATGATGAGAAGAGTGTTGTGCGCTGTTCCCATGAAAATCCTGATATCCTTACGGCATATAAGGAGTATCTTGGCGAGCCCAGTTCTCATAAGGCCCACGAGCTTCTTCATCGAAGCTATCGGAATCGTCCTGTATATAACAAATAGACGGTATTCCCTGTGGATACTCTTTTGTGGGGGGTGCTTCGGCACCCTCTTTTTTTATACAAAAGAGTCAGACTGCAGAAACTTCCTGATATGGTGAGCGGTTTCTTCTCTATGATGAATTTCAAAATGTGTGTAGGGTAGGTGAATACTGGATTGTGCATAGGGAGAATTGGCAGATTTTTCTTCAACCCGTCCATCATGTGGAGAACAGAGAAGGAGTTTTGCCAAGGGCGAAGGAGTAGGTTTTGTACCAATAATACATCCAATAGGAACTTCTTCTGAGAAATCAACAGGCTGTTTTGTGGTGGTACGAAGTTCCATAAGAGTGGGGCGTAGTAAGGCAACTCCTGGTATCTTCAGAAAGAAATCTGCCATGGGGGATCCCCTGTGTGGGGTGGCGATGCAGATACAGGAAGATAGAGAGCATGCTCCATACGTATGGAGGTATTGCCGGGCGATACAACCACCCATGCTATGACCAATCAGAACCATGGATGTATTTTCCTCTAGGAGTGGGTGTATCATGGTATGCAGGGTTGTTACACATTGAGCAAGTGACCCTGTGCGTGTTGGCAGATTTGGGCGAAAAATGGTTCTGCCGGGTGCTTGTAGGTACTGTTCCAAATCAGCCATGTCAGCTCTAGTGCGGCAAAAACCGTGTATCAGAACAAGAAGCTCCATGGGTATTAAAACAGAAGGGGCGTGGAAGCAGTGTCAAGGCAGATTTCTCTAAATTGACAGTATTTACATATATTCGGTAGGTTACAGAGTGGAAAAGCATCCTTTTCTCGAGGAACATTTTCTTGTGGATCTCTGCAGTACCGAATCATTTCACCATGCTCCTGTTCTACGGTAGTATAAAAATCCATGAGGTCTGTTTTGGTAACCTGGGTGGAAAGGGTTTCAACTCCATCCGTGTGGACGTAAATTATTTTCGGAACAATTTGTTCCACGGAAAGATGTGGGTTTTCTGCCAAAATAGCTGCGGTATAGGCAAGAAGCTGTTTTGAGTGTTTCTCAACTTGTTTTTTTCCACTTTTCCAGTCCAGAATAAATACACTGTTATCCACAGGCAGGAGAAAATCCATTTTGCAGTATGCCTTATAGCCTTGTATCCGTGTTTCTCCATACCCCCCCGGCTCAATAATCCATTGTGATGAATCGTTTTTAGCCACCGAGAGTATCCATTCATAGAGGTCGCTTTCTAAAAATTGAGTGAGCATGTCTGCTATGGTTCCAAGGCCGTGGGAAAGATCCAGGGTGATACCATCATAATACTCTTCCATAAATGTCTTGGTGCGAAACGCTTCTGTATACAGGCTCTGTCCATGCTGAATAAATCGAGCTGTGTCTACGGGAGCGCATGAACGCTGAAGTCGGCGTAGAAGTGTTTCAAAGGTGTGGTGGATTGTGTGTCCAATTTCCAGGTGAAGAGAGGTGATTTGCTTGAGAAAACGGATTTTATCCATGGGTATATCTGGATCATATTTTCCGTAATATGAGAAATAATAAGCTCTTTTACAGCGTGAAAAGAGTTCATAGCGAGAAATAGACCAGCCCAAGGGTTTGCTAAAGGGGTAGGTTTGTATTGTGATATTCATGGATACCTCGTTTGTATGTGTATGAAGATACATAATGCGGTGAAAAAAAAGTCTCAAAGAGAAAATTTTGGTAAAAATGCATCTTTTGAAATACCTTTATATTGAATGCTATAGATGAAAGGATTTTATATGACACATCAGATACGTACTTTATTGGGCTTTTTGGTACTCCTCATGACCAGCTTCGCCCTGAGTGCATCGCCACAAAGGCCATTTCCTCAAGGGATCGATTTTGAAGGAACTATTAAGCCGTCGCGAAGTCAGTCGCAGTTGAATCAGGATGTCATCAATATTTATGAAAATGAGTATCGCCAGCATTTGCGGGAATCGGAACGTACTCCTAACGGGTATTATATTCAAGCAGGAGGTTCTGGCACGGATGATAATGTGACAAATACTGTTTCTGAAGCACATGGTTACGGTATGCTTATTTTTGCACTTATGGCAGGACATGAGCCAAAGGCACAAGAATACTTTGATGGCATGTTTTATTTCTTTCAAGATCATCCAAGCAGGGTAAATCCTTATAATATGTCTTGGACAGTTGTAAATAATGAATCTGATTCAGCTTCTACGTCGGCAAGTGATGGAGATATGGATATTGCTTACGCCCTGATTCTTGCACATCATCAGTGGGGCTCAGATGGCGATGTTGACTACCTTCATGAAGCTCAAGAAATGATTGAGAAGGGTATTCGAGATGGAAATATGAGCCCTGAAACAATGCGTATTATGAAAGGTGATTTTCAGCTTGAATGGAATCCGAATCATTATGATTCTCGTCCTTCTGATTGGATGCCCGGACATTTACGGGCGTATCATGATGTAACGGGAGATGACTTCTGGCTGTCTGCTCTTGATACAGTGTATAGCTTAGTCGATTTTATGACACAAGAGTACGCTCCAAACACGGGGTTGATGCCGGATTTTATAACAGGGCAAACCCCTCGTCCTGATCCTGAAGGTTCAAGTAATACACCACACTCAGATGAGTATTATTATAATGCATGTCGCTACCCATGGCGTATTGCCACTGACTATATTCATAGCGGTTCTGAGGAATCGCGGCAAGCAGCCTATACTCTTATGAGCTGGCTTACTGAAAAAACAAATAATGATGCTTCAAATGTTGTGGCAGGGTATAGTCTCAGCGGGGATGAGCTTAATACGTGGTCAGATATTGTTTTTACTGCGCCCTTTGCTGTTTCTGCCATGGTTGATAGCGAGTTCCAAGGCTTTCTTGATAGTGCGTGGGATATAATGCGTACAAACTCTGGTTCCGGCGTATATGCAACGGCGGTAAATCTTCTTTCTATGATGATGGTCTCTGGTAATTGGTGGGTTCCCTATGATACAGATGATGATCATGGAGACGATGACGATCATGGAGACGATGATGATCATGGAGACGATGATGATGGAGATACAGAGTATGAAGTAGAAAATCTTTCAGGATATCTCGGCTGGTATATTTACCATGATAGCTATGGATCAGAAGCAGATACGTCTGGTGGACTTCTCTCAGAAGACAGCGTTGTTCATGTGTCTTTTTCCATGGCTGCAGAAGATGGTGACGAAGATATCTGGCCATATGGGGCGCTTGCAACCTCTCTTGCAACGCCGCTCACAACACCGGAGTTTATCCGCTTGGAATATCAGTCAACCAATGATTTCAATCTCGTGCTTCCCATGGAGTCTATTGATCAGGGGGGAGGAGATTATCGCACTGAAATTCCTGCAACAGGAGGAGAGTGGCGGACCATTGTATTATACTTAGATACTCCTACGTTTGCTCAACCGAGCTGGGCTGAGGAAGTACCCTTTGATAAGTCGGAGATCACCAGCCTCGAGTTTGGCCCTGCTTTTCGTGGAACTGAAGGAGAAATAACTATTCGTTCCCTTGGTATTGACGGTTTTACAGCAGGAAGCGTACCGCAAATCTCGACGGATAGGCTTGCCCCTCATGATCCAATTCGTGTATATGCTCTTTCACCAGAGGCTCTGACTGTATCGGTGCCATCTTCGGGGACCTACACTGTGCAGGCCTATACACTTCATGGGCGTCGTTTGAACACAACAACAGCGCAATTGCAGGTGGGTGAAAACAGGCTTTCCCTTGGAGACAACGGACAGTTTGCTGAAAATATTATGCTCCTTCGTATCTCAGGAGAAGGACGGTCTCAGGTGTTTCGAGTATCAGTTCAGTAACACGACTATTTTATGCACAGCGTGTAGAAGGGGAGGCTTAGGCCTCCCCTTTTTATTTATGGTAAAGGTGGATCTCTGGAGATACCCGTATGTATTTTTATCATAAATAAAAGGAGAGACACCATGGCACCGAAAAAATTACTTTCATGGAATGTAAATGGAATTCGCGCAGCAGAAAAAAAAGGCTTGATTCCCTATATTGAAGAGTCGGGTGCGGAGGTAATTGCCTTGCAGGAGACGAAGGCTCAGCCACACCAACTATCTCATGAGTTGCACCATATTGCGGGGTATGAGAGTTTCTTTTTCAGTGCTGAAAAAAAAGGATACTCCGGGGTCGCTCTGTACTGCAGAGTTTCCCCACGTTCAATTATTTCCGGGATGGGGGTTGACGCTTTTGATAGAGAAGGACGTGTAATTACGGCAGAGTATGATGATTACTACCTCATTAATGCGTACTATCCCAATGCGCAACATGGGTTGCTTCGTTTAAAATATAAGCAAGATTTTAATGCGTGCATCTCAGATTTTGCCCATGAGCTGTCACAAGACAAAACTGTTGTTCTTTGCGGTGATTTAAATGTTGCTCATAGGGAAATTGATCTCAAAAATCCTGATAAAAACATTAATAATCCTGGATTTAGTGCAGAAGAACGTCAAGATATGACTTCTTTTCTCAATGGTGGTTTTGTGGATACCTTTCGAGAGCTCTATCCAGATAAGGAGCAGTATACGTGGTGGAGTTATCGTTTCAATGCTCGGGTGAGGAATATTGGCTGGCGGATTGACTATTTCTGCATTGATGCACAGAGTAAAGATCGTTTAGTTGATGCACAAATTTATAGTTCTGTCATGGGGTCAGATCACTGTCCCATAGGCATGGATTTTATCTGAATTAATTCTTTGCTGATTTTTCCGTGTTTTTCACAGTTCTGTTATATATAAAATATATTGTATATATAGTGTTTTTTTGACGAGGAGTTGTATATGAAGTATGCTATATTTTTAGCCGTTGTTCTGGTTAGTTTTTTCTTTTTACTGGGGTCGGGGCTGATGACTCACAAGATAAAACAGCACCAAAACCAGAGGTTTCTTCAGAGGAGTTAGAGGGTGCAGATGTTCATCGTCCGTGCTGCCCCAAAGATGAAGAGGGCGAAAAGAAGTCGAAGGAAAAGACGCAGCAAACCACCTGTCCGGTTATGGAGGGACAACCTGTTGATCGCTCTATTTATGTCGATTACGAAGGGGTTCGCGTTTTCTTATGCTGTAACTCCTGCGTAACTGCTTTTGAAGATGACCCCGAGCGGTATCTTGAAAAAATGGAAGCAGAAGGGGTTGCACCTCTTTCTATCTAATGTGTTGACAAGGCGGCGGATCGTCCGCCTTGCTTTCCAAAATTTTCTAATAATTATGAATTTCTTCTTGCAATGGTCTCATAGATAGTATATTGTTGTATTATCTGTAGTTACTCTATTCAAAATTTATTAATTAGAGGTATGTATGAGTCAGGCAAATATTGTATCGTCGGCGGCAGAACGGTTGAAGACCTCCATCGCCCCGAAAAAGATTGTCGCCGGGTTTGATGGCTTTGTTGATGAAATAATTCATGTTGTGAAAGAGCGGATCGGTGATGATGACTACCTTCGGATGAAAACAATTACTGAATTTTCAGAACGTACCGCTGCGGCATCCGGTCTGAGTGCAAATATTGAGTTTGTTCCTCAACAAGTTAAGTTGGGAGGAAATGGTCCGATTCTTGCCAATGCACTTCTGCAACAGGGATACGATGTTTCCTATATTGGTGCCTTGGGAAAAGATGCGATTGACCCTGTCTACCGCGAGTTTGCCCAAGGATGCCGCGAGGTAATATCCCTCACCGACCCAGGACACACGGATGCTCTTGAGTTCAATGATGGTAAGCTTATGTTGGTAAAGCAGGATAATCTTAAAGAGGTGAACTGGGAGACCCTTCTTGCCCAAGCTGGGGAAGAAAAAATACGTGCATTGTGCGAAGAATCGGACTTCTTTGCCTTAACAAATTGGACCGAAATACCTCAAATGAATAGTCTTCTCGAAGGTTTTACCAATATCTTTAGTGCCATGGAAAAACGGCCGGGAGTATTCATTGATCTGTCTGATCCAGAAAAACGAACCGATGCTGATATTCGAGATGTCTTAGATATTTTTGTTAAATTGCAGGTGCATGCAGAAGTGATTCTTGGCCTGAATGAGAATGAGTCTGCCATCATTGCCCGTCTTTTGGATATTGATGAGGTAGACCTTGAGAAGCGTGGTGTTGCGATTCGTGAACGTCTCGGTTTACATCTTATTGTTATTCACCCCATTGCCGGAGCTGCCTTTGCTTCAGAACAGGGGTCTGCGTGGATTGACGGTCCGTATACGGCAAGCCCTAAACTTACTACCGGGGCGGGTGATAACTTTAATTCTGGTTTTTGCAATGCGTGGATGGCAGGCTTGCCGCATGAGGAATGCCTCGCTGTTGGTGTGTGTACTTCGGGGTATTATGTGCGCGCTTGTGATTCTCCTAATACGGAACAACTCTTGGATTTTATGAACCGGTGGGCTGCTGTCGATTGTCAGGAAATTTAGGAGGAGTAATGATTGATTTATTACAAAATGAGATACGCGCGGCCATGCGTGCTAAAGACAAGAGGCGTTTGACCGTTTTGCGTTCCCTTATGTCATCCGTAAAAAATAATGCCATTGATGCGGGTGTTTCTGATCCAACTGATGCAGATCTTCTTGAGTGCGTGACCAAGGGAATAAAACAACGAAAAGAGAGTGCAGCAGAGTACCGGAGTGCAGGAAGAGATGATCTTGCTGACAAGGAAGAGTATGAAATTTCCATACTCGAAGAGTTTCAGCCACAGCAACTCAGTAGCCATGAGTTACAAGAGCTTATCGATGCAGCTGTATCACAAACAGGCGCTACTGAAATGTCGGACATGGGAAAAGTGCTGGGAGTTCTTATGCCGCAAGTGAAAGGAAAGGCGGATGGCGCAGAGGTTTCTCAGATGGTTCGCCAACGCCTTTCGTAAAAAAATTGTATCTATTCTCGTGTAAGGAGGTCCTGAAATGGACCTCCTTTTCTCATCTTCCAAAGGTTTCTGTAATATATTTCTCAGCATCAAGGGCTGCCATACATCCGCTTCCGGCAGAGGTAATAGCTTGCTTGTACTTTTTATCTTGCACATCACCAGCTGCAAATAGTCCGGAAACCTCTGTTTTTGTGGAATCGGGGTATGTTTGTATATATCCTTGGTCATCCGTTGCAAGCAGATCTTCAACAAGTTTTGTATTTGGAATGTGCCCGATTGCTTCAAAACAGCCTTTTACATGTAAGGTTGAACGCTCGCCATTTTGCGTGTTTTTTAAAACGATTTTCTCAAGGGTATCTCCTCCAAGAAACTCATCTACAACAGAGTTCCAAAGCACCTCGATTTTTTCGTTTGAAAGGGCTCTTTCTGTCATAACCGCTGTTGCTCGAAAGGCATCCCGTCGGTGGATGATATATACTTTTTGAGCAAATTGTGTTAAATACGTGGCTTCTTCTATGGCCGCTTCCCCTCCGCCCACAACAGCAATGGGCTGATCTCTAAACATGGGAAGGGCACCGTCGCAGATTGCACAGGCAGATATGCCCTTTCCCCAAAATGTTTTTTCTGATGCAAGGGGAAGGCGTCGAGCTTTTGCTCCCGTTGCAATGATAACAGCTTTGGCACGGTATACATCTTCATTCATTGAGGTTAGAATAAAATGATCATTCTCTTTTTCAATTTTTTCAATGTCTTCCATGATAAAGCGTGTACCGGCCCGTTCAGCCTGTTTTTTAAGGTCTCCCATGAGAGCTGGACCTTGTACTGGTTCAGGATATCCGGGGAAATTTTCCACATCATTTGTTTCCATCAGTTGACCTCCCGGCATGCCGCCTGACATAAATCCTTCAAAAAGAAGGGGAGAGAGGTTTGCCCGGGCTGCATAAATTGCAGCGGTAAGACCTGCTGGGCCGGAACCAATAATAATAAGCTCTTCTTCTTTAGTAGTCATACATCCTCACTTGTCATTGTATTACCTTTGTAACTCTGTTCGTGTCTTTTCAATACACTCTTCCGTAAAATGCATTTTTTCAAGCACTTCATGGGGAAATATCTGTATTAATTTTTGCGTCGTAAACTCTTTCATAAGCAAGAAGTGTGCCATAAAAACATAGGACGAGTCATAGTCGATGCCGTTTTGTAATGGTGTATGATGATTCAGAATAATATGCTGGGTATCCTCTGAGAAGTGCCACTTTTCTGCTATGTGCTGTCCCGCGATGCAATGGTTTATTCCAAGTATCTCCTTTTCTTCAATGGCGGCTGTGTGGTCAATGTTGTACCAGTCGTTAAGAGAGAGGTCCTGGATGATCTGTGGTTCTACCGCCATAATTAAGACTAATCTTCCAATGTCGTGTAAAAGCCCTGCCGTATAGAGTTTTTCCTGTTCAACCCGTGATTTACCCGTGTTTTGTGCAAGAAGTTGTGTTGTTTCTGCAACATCTGTTGCATGTTGAAAGTATTCTTGCAATCCCTCAATTGAAGAAAAACGTTCCTTAAGTACCCGTGTGGAAAATTGCAGTGTGACAAAATTGGTGATTGTTGAGAGGCCGATATTGCGTATGGCTGTCTTCGGACTTTCTACGGGGGTTCCCCTTGCAAAAAGTGCAGAGTTTGCGATGTTTAGTATGTCTGCTGTGAGGGCAGAGTCTTTTTTGATAATCTCAGTAATGCGTGCAAAGTTTATATCTTTCTCTTGTACCGCCATTTGTAAAGAGAGAATGCTATCAGGAAGGGGCGGAAGCATTTCTATTACGTTAATAACCTGATCAATATATTGTTCTTTTTGTGGCATCGGTTTCTCCTTGTAGAATCTATAAGGAAGTATACCATAGGGATAGATCCTGGCAAGATCTTATAAAAATATCTTGCACTTCCTTCCGGAAGAGGGTACAATAGAACGGAGAAAGGATGAGTCATGAACACTGAAATAGTACCATATACTCTATTACCTGGGCATATGATCTCGAAACATGGAGAAGGGGTCATTCGGTGTGTTTTAGGAAGTAGTGTTGCGGTGTGCATTACGGCCCGCCTTGGCAATTTTGCCTGCATGAACCATTTTGTTTCTCCTGCTACAAAAAATAAAAAAGAGGCAACGGCTATGTTTGGAAATGTTGCAACTCTCTGGCTTATCAAAATGGCTATGGAAGAGGGGTTTACTCCTTCAGAATTGCAGGCGCAAATATTTGGAGGGGCCTATCCTGAAACGGGTACTGGTAGTGATATCGGAAGGGAAAATTGTGCGGTAGCAGAGGACGTACTCCGAAAGAAAAAAATACCCCTTGTCTCTTCCGATGTGGCGGGGCACTTGGGACGTAAGATTGTTCTTGATGTTGGCACAGGCCATGCTGTGGTTATGAAAGTAAAAAATATTCGTCATTCTGACTGGCATGGTGCGGTGTGGTAGTGTTTCAGTGAAAAAGTGTACGCAGTAACGGTGGCATAACTATTTACAAAGGATATGTGATGAAACAAAAGTTGATTCTTCAGGTTATTTCAGGGATTACCCTCATTATTGTATGTTTATCCCTTCTCAGCGGTATCTCCTTAAGTCTGTTTATTTCTCGCAATTCTCAAGACCGTGTTTCGGCAATGGCGGAAAAGGAAATGTCCCTTGTTCAGGATAATATCGCTACGTTTATGGCCTTAGTAGAACAGAGTGTTGAGACCCTTGCACGGAATGATCTCTTCCTTACTCTTTCTCCAGAACTTAAATCCTACATTGATAGTACGGATGATCTTGTTACCTATCACCATACTCTTGACAGCATAGATTATCCCTATATGCGTCTTTTGGCAGATTTTGAAGAAGGTTTTGCCAGTTATGTTGATGTGTTTATGGGAACTGAATATGGTGGGTTTATTATCGGAGATGAAATTCCCCTGCCAGCAGGTTTTGACCCGAGGAGTAGGCCATGGTACACCATGGCCATGGAATCTCCGGGCGCAGTGGCACTCTCAGATGTGTATGAGTCGGCCACGGGTGAGCCTGTTGTATCACTTTGTCGAACTATCCCCGTGGGAGCTTCCTCACCGAAGGGGGTTGTTGGTGTTGATGTAACCCTCAATGAGATCTCCCAGATTATCGGAGATTTACGTATTGGTGAACATGGGTATGCTGCCCTTATTCAAGGAGATGGTACGATTATCGCAAACCCCTTGGATGATTCTCAGAATTTCACCAGTGTTTCCCAAGGCTATGAAGCAGTGTTTGGGCAATCGCCGGGAGAGTATACCACGGTAACTCTTGCAGGTGAAGAGTATTTAGGGTATCTCTCTAAGGAGACGATACCCGGTACTGATTGGCATTTGGTTGGGTTTATTCTTCGGGATGAAATTATGGCGCCTGTCTACGCGTCAATGCGTATTCTTATTGTTGCCCTGCTTTTTGCTTCTGTCGTTATCATTTCTTTGGTGGTCTTGTTTACGCAGAAAAAGGTAATTGCTCCTTTGCAAACTGTTGTCGCAATTATTCAAGATGTTTCTCAGGGAGATTTTACTACGGAGGTTCGAAAAAATCGGGATGATGAAATCGGGCTTATTCAAGGTGCGTTGCAATCCATGATGGAGAGTTTGCGAAAAAAAGCAGCAATTGCTGAGAAAATTGCTCAGGGAGATCTGCGTGATGGGTCTGTCATGGAGTCAGATCGTGATGAACTTGGTTTGGCTTTGTCAAATATGGTGGAAAATTTGAGTCGCTTTGTGGGGAGCGTACAGGATTCTTCTGAGCAGGTTAGTGAAGGATCTCTTCAGTTGGCTGAAGCCAGTGATAATCTCTCAGATGGTGCTTCTAATCAGGCATCGTCAATTGAAGAAATCAGTAGTTCCCTGGAGGAGGTGAAATCGCGGGTTGATGCTAGTGCAAAAATGGCTGGAGAGGCAAATACTCTTTCGCGTAGCACGGGAGAGCAAGCCCGTAAGGGTGTTGAACAGATGGGCTCTATGGTTGACGCCATGGATGAGATTACACATGCGAGTACAGAAATTTCAAAAATTATGAAAGTTATTGATGATATAGCTTTTCAGACAAACCTTCTTGCACTAAATGCTGCGGTTGAGGCTGCTCGTGCGGGTAAATATGGTAAGGGGTTTGCTGTTGTGGCAGAGGAAGTTCGTCGCCTTGCACAAAACAGTGCGGAGGCGTCTACGGAGACAACGGAGTTAATTGAAAAGACAATAGAAAAGATACAGTTTGGTAACAGTGTTGTGGGTGATACTTCAGAGTCCTTTAATCAGATATCGAAAGATATTGAGAATTCTGTGGGATTGGTTCAAGAGATAGCAAGCTCTTCCAAGGAAGAAGCCCATGCTATTTCTGAAATAAGTACTGCTGTGGCTCAAATATCTGATATTACTCAGAATAATGCTGCGGGAGCAGAGGAGACCGCGGCAACATCACGTGAACTATCTCAGCAGGCTGAAGAGTTGAAAAAGGTCTTGTCCCGTTTTACCGTAAGAAGAACCATTTCTCTTCCAGAAAGAGAGCTTCAAGCAGACGCTGAAACAGAGAGAAGCAGTAAAACAGATCGGGAGAGTAGTCCCTCTACCGCAACCGCACACGAGCATTCTTCTGCCAAAAAGGAGGATGCTTCTTTGCGGGAGTATGGAAAATACTAATAGGATGTACGTGTTTTGCCTATGGATACCGGGAAGGACCTTGTTTCCTTCCCGTTTTTTATGCGGTCGTTGCACGTTTTTGCACGGGTGGGAAATTAAAGAAAACTGTAATACTGGCATGTCTACTATGTATATTATAGAAAAATAAGGCAGAAGAGAGCGCGCTCTTCTGTTTTTTGGGTAGAGAGTATCGAGGAGTATCTATGAAAATAAAACAAGGTTCAATATCTTTATTTTGTACAGCCTGCATTGCTGTTACTGTCTTTTTGGGAGTGTTTTTGGATACGACCGTGGCGGGGGAATCACGGCGTGGCCGAGAAGATACCCTGCAATCCAATGACCGATTTTACTACGGGCTCCATCTGCTTGAGCGAACCTTACAGCGTGTGTATACGGGGTATGTGGAAGATATTGACGAAGATAGTTTAATACGTGGAGCCATTGACGGGGCTTTAGATATACTCGATCCTTATACAACTTTTTATGAACCGAAAGAGTATGAAGAGCTTCGTGTGCGTACCGAAGGAGAGTTTGGTGGACTTGGTATTCAAATATCAATTCGTGATGATGTCCTTACAGTAATGACTCCCATCGCGGGTACTCCTGCCGAACGGGCGGGGATACGATCGGGAGATCAAATTGTAAAAATTGATGGCGAATCCACAGAGGGGATCAGCCTTGAAAATGCCGTGGATAAAATGCGTGGCGAACCGGGCACCGATGTAACCATAACCATTTCTCGAAGTGGTGAGACAGAGCCGGTTGACTATACGATAACGCGAGATATTATCGAAATTCGGGCCATTCCTTATGCTGGTATATTAAAAGATGCTGTGGGATATGTCCGGCTTAGTACCTTTTCCTCTGTCTCTGCGGATTCTGTGCGAAATCGCGTAGACCAGTTAGTAGAAGAAGGTGCACAGGGCTTAATTGTTGATCTTCGTTCAAACCCTGGTGGGTTATTGGAGCAGGCTGTCAGTGTGGCAGATGTCTTTCTTCCGGCAAATAAAAAAGTAGTATATACACAGGGGCGCATTCGTGAAGGAAATCGAGAATTCTTCACACAGCTTCCTGCCTCCATACCCGATGATATGCCCTTGGTTGTTCTTGTGAATCGGGCTTCAGCCTCAGCTTCGGAGATTGTTGCCGGAGCTATTCAGGATTGGGATCGGGGGATTGTTTTGGGAGAGACCACCTTTGGGAAAGGGTCCGTGCAGACGGTCTTGCCCATTGACAGAACAGAAAACAGGTTTTTGAAATTGACCACATCCTACTATCATACGCCCAGTGGAAGGAGTATCAACCGTCCTCATGATATGGATGTATCAGAGCTTCACCCCGATTCCCTTGAAATAGAGATTGACTCCTCGAAGGTGTATCGCACAAAACGTCTTGAGCGGAAAGTATTTGGCGGTGGTGGTATTGTACCTGATACAATTGTTGAAACCCGTGAGTTTGACGCCATAATTCGTTCCCTTTTAGTAAAGGATCTCTTTTTTAAATTTGCGAATTACCATCATCCTCTTTTGGAAGAACAGGGGGTTGATATTGGAGAGACGTTTACCGTGAGCGATGAACTTTTTCAGGAATTCCTCGCTTATGCAGACTCTGTAGGTGTGGTATATGAATCCTCAGCGGGACGTACCTTGGATAGCCTGAAGGCGCATACGGGGCTTGACCATGGTGATACCTCAAAGGTAGATGAGGAGTCCCGGGAGGCCTTTCTTCGTAAGAATATTTCCGAAGAGGATGCTGAGGAAATTCGTGCCGCCATAGATATGCTGGAATCAGTATTTCAGCGATCTCACAGGGAAGCTATTCGGGCCAGTGAAGAGGAAATTCGCGAGAAAATTAGAATGGCCCTTTTGGTACGGGAAAAAGGACAGGATAATCCCTTGATACATGAATTGAATATTGCTGATGATCAGCAGGTAAATGCAGCCCTTGATATACTTCGTATTACCGAAACGTATCGGGCGATACTAGAGCAAAATTAACATAACAGCGTACGTAATGGACAGGAGTGTATTCTATGCTTATTAACTGGATGCGTGAGAAGGCCCCGCTTATCATGGGTTTCGTTCTTGTGGCTTTTATTCTAACCATATTTGTTTCCTGGGGTGCCGGTGGAATGGATGTTTTCGGTGGTCAGAATGTGGGCAGAATTGATGGTGAAGCAGTTTCTGTACAGGAGTTTTCGCGACTCCATGATCGCCAACGACAGTATGCGCAAGATCTTACGCCTGAAGAGCGGCGTCGTTTCCCGGAACAGGTATGGAAGAGTCTTATTGCTGAACGTATTCGGGAAGAACTTGTCGATGATCTTGGTCTTGAAGCAAGTGATAGCGATGCAAAAACGCTGCTTTTAGAAGATCCAGATCCGCGAATGCTGGGGGTTGATCCACAGCGCTTCTTTGAGCTTTTTGGAGATCCCAACACGGGAGAACTGAATTTGCAGGAATACCATGCGTATGTGCAGCAAAACAAACCGTTTTTTGAATCTCTGGCACAGGACTTAAAGTATCGGCAAATTCCACTTCAACGTCTCACGGCATTCTTTAAAACCCTTTCTCCCTCTCCAGCAGAACAGGAGTTTGAATATCGCCGTAGAACAGATCAGGTTCTTTTTGAATATCTTCGTGCTGATCTTGCTGATTTTAGTGTAACTCCACAGGATCTCTCTTCGAAACAGATTCGTGCTGACTACGAGCGATTTCAAGAGCAATATGCGGGAACGCAAATGGCATCCTTGGCGGTATTGCGTTTTGACAAGGAGGCGGATGAATATGATCGGCGATATGTGCGTGAAGATTTAGCAGATATTGCGGAGCGCGTACGTCGTGAGGATGTTGATTTTGCTGAAGAAGCTCGTTTTGAATCTGATAATCGTGAAAGTGCTGAAAACGGTGGATATCTCGGGGCACTCGATCTCGAAGATCATTTTCTTCCCGAGGACGTTGCTACTGTAATTGCAGATCTTTCTGTGAATGAAGTGAGTGATCCCATGTATGTAGAAGGGTCACCGGTCCTTGATGAGGGATACCATATTTTTACGGTGCTTCAAAAACATGAAAACATGGTGCAACTGGGACATATCTACAAGCAAATACAAATTTCTCCCGATCGAGAAATGGATATCGATGATACTACGGCAGAGGTGTTTGAGTTTGCCCGGCGCCACGGCTTTGATAGTGCCGCAGTAGAATATTCTATTACCCCTGATACAACAGGGTATTTTGGGCGGGGACATGCGGTTCCTATAATTGACTATATCCCTGAGCTTGGGCGGTTTTCCTTTGATGAAGATATCAATGCGGTGGGTGATTTTTATGACCCCGGTGTAGCCAATTATGTTGTTGTTCTTCTTGATAGAAAAGAGGCACAGCGAATTTCCGTAGATGAATATTTACAAACTGCTTTTTACCGTATGGAAGACAGCCTTCGGTATACCGCTGCTCGTACGTTTGTGGAAGAGGCGGTGGCAGAAACAGCAACAGGTGAATCCTTCCTCAGCCAGGAAGATTTTTCAGATGAACGTCTCACCACTGGGATAAGTGATACCACTACTATAGCCGATTATTTCGGTCGCTTTGGTGATGCTCGCCCTGCTTTTGCAGCTATGGGAGCACCCACGGGTGATGGCATTGCCATTACGCAGGGGGCTGAAGGAAGTGTGTATGCCGTACTTCCCCTGTGGAAATCGCAAGTTGAAGAGATTGACGATGCAGACGTCGCAGAAATTCGTACGGAATTGCAAGAAAGAACTGCACAGCAGTTGCATGGTCAATGGGGTACCCAGCGGAAAAAGACCATGTCCGTTGAAGATAATCTTCGACGATATTTCTATTAAACAAGAACTTGTGTACTCGTTAAAAAAAGAGGAGATATCCTCTTTTTTTATATATGCAGTACATACGGGAGATTGTTCCATAAACTATTTTTACAGCCGTTCAATTACTTAAAAGGATGGGTTTATGACGGTACGTGTTCGCTTTGCTCCTTCCCCGACAGGATATCTGCACGTTGGCGGTGCACGGACGGCTCTTTTTAATTATCTCTTTGCAAAAAAGATGCAGGGCTCCTTTATTGTTCGTATTGAAGATACGGATCAGTCGCGCTACCAGGAAGATGCTCTTACAGAGATTTTTACTTCTCTGACCTGGCTTGGGTTAGAGTGGGATGAAGGACCTGAAAAAGGGGGATCGTATGGTCCATATTATCAGTCGCAACGTCTTGAGCTCTATGAAACCTATACCCAAGAGCTCCTTGAATCTGGAGTTGCCTATCACTGTTTTTGCTCTGCAGAGCGACTTGCCTCTCTGAGGGCTAAGCAGGAAGCAGATCATCGTCCCTCTGGCTATGATCGTCACTGCCGACATATCTCTCTTGAAGAGGCAAACAAACGCCGTGCTGCCGGTGAAACTTCCGTGGTACGGTTACGTATCCCCGATGATGAAACGATTCATTTTGTTGATGAGATCCGAGGGGAGATTTCTTTTACAACCAATGAACTTGATGACTTTGTTCTCATGAAAACAGACGGATATCCTACATATCATTTGGCAAATGTCGTTGATGATCACGCCATGGAGATTAGTCATGTTCTGCGTGGTGACGAGTGGATTAACTCAACGCCCAAACATGAGCTTCTGTACCGATCTTTTGGCTGGGCTCCTCCCAAATGGGTTCATCTGCCGATCATTCTTGCTGAGTCAGGGGGCAAATTATCAAAGCGCAAAGGGGCAGCCTCTGTTATGGATTACTGCCGTCGGGGTATTCTTCCTGAGGCCTTATTTAATTTTCTTGCGCTGCTTGGTTGGTCTCCCGGAGATGATCGTGAGCTCTTGGATACGGCGGAAATGGCATCTCTCTTTTCATTTTCAGGTATCTCTCCGAAGGGATCTGTTTTTGATACAACCAAATTGGAGTGGATGAACGGGCAGTATCTTGCCCATGCCAGTGCTGAACGTCTTGTTGAGGAGGTAACTCCCTTCATTGATGAAACAGTTGCGCAATTTCCTCCTCTTATGGAGGCTGTTGGTTTGTTGAAGAGCCGTTGTAAGACCCTTCAGGAACTCGGTGAGGCCTTGCAACTTTTATGCCACGATCCACAGGAGTACCCCGATACTAAAAAAGTAGTAAAAGCACTGAAAAAAAATGGGGTTGAAGCCTTATTTTCTGATATGATTGATCTCGTATCGGAGTGTCGCGAATTTGCTGCTCCTGTTTTGGAGGAGGCTTTCTCTCGCTATCTGTCAGAAAAAGAACTTGGCTTTGGTCGGGTGGGGCTTCCTGTGCGGATTGCTCTTACAGGACAGGCAGGGGGGCCTTCTTTGTTTGAACTTATGGAAATTCTCGGAAAAGAGACAGTGATTCGCCGACTTACCAGATGTAGAAAGTATGTTTTACAGAATTATTCAGAGGCGGAAAAATGAGTGAAGCGCAACCAATACTAAAAAATTTCATTCGTGATATAGTTGCAGAGGATCTTGCAACGGGAAAACACTCAAAGATTATTACCCGTTTTCCCCCCGAACCAAATGGGTACCTTCATATTGGTCATGCAAAATCAATTGTTCTTAATTTTACCATTGCTCGCGATTATAACGGGCAGTGTAACCTTCGTTTTGACGATACCAATCCTGAAAAGGAGAGCCTTGAATATATAGAATCTATTCAGCGTGATGTACAGTGGCTCGGCTTTGATTGGGGAGATAATCTCTATTATGCCTCAGATTATTTTGATGTGCTGCATGATTATGCTGTGGAGCTTATTATGGCGGGTAAGGCCTATGTGTGTGATCTTTCTCCTGAGGAGATACGATCCTACCGTGGTACCCTTACAGAAGCGGGTAAGAATAGCCCATGGCGTGAAAGAAGTGTTGAAGAAAATCGTGCGCTTTTTGCACGTATGGTTGCTGGCGAATTTTCTCCGGGAGAAAAGGTGTTACGTGCCAAAATTGATATGGCTTCTCCCAATATAACCATGCGTGATCCTGTGATCTACCGTATTGCTGCAGTGCCTCATCATCGGGCGGGAGATACATGGAAAGTATACCCCATGTATGACTTTACCCACCCCCTTTCCGATGCACAGGAGGGAGTGACCCACTCCTTGTGTACCCTTGAGTTTGAGGATCACCGTCCACTCTATAATTGGTTAATCGAAAATCTCAATACGCCCGCTACACCGCGGCAGATTGAGTTTGCTCGGCTTAATTTAACATATACTGTCATGAGCAAGCGGAAGCTGTTACGCTTAGTTACGGAGGGCCATGTCGATTCGTGGGATGATCCGCGTATGATCACGATCTCCGGTATGCGTCGTCGTGGCTATCCTGCTGAAGCAATCATTGACTTTTGTCAGCGGATTGGCGTGGCAAAGCGCGATTCAATGGTTGATTTTGCACTGTTAGAGCATTGTGTTCGTACAGCCCTAAACAAAACTGCTCTGCGGTTTATGGGGGTGCTTGATCCGATAAAAGTAGTGATTGAAAATTATGATTCCTCTTCGGAAGAGTATCTATGCGGGGTGAATAATCCTGAGAATGAAGCTGATGGAACGCGGGACATACCCTTTTGCCGCGAATTGTACATTGAGCGGTCAGACTTCATGGAAGATCCTCCAAAAAAGTTTTTCCGCCTTGCTCCGGGACGTGAAGTTCGACTTCGCTACGCGTATTTTATCACTTGTACTGATGTGCGAAAAGATGAATCAGGAAAGGTTGTGGAGATTCGTGCCACCTATGACCCTGCAACAAAGGGAGGCAATGCCCCTGATGGACGCAAGGTGAAGGGAACGATTCATTGGGTAAGTGCTCGTCATAGTGTGGACGCAACAGTACGACTCTATGAAACGCTTTTTTCCGCTGAAAATCCTGATAAGGCGGCTGAGGATGGGAAAGATTTTACTGCCCATATTAACCCCAATTCGCGTACCACCGTTTCTGCAAAGGTAGAGCCGGCTCTTCTCAAGTTGGGGGGGGGGAAGACGTTTCAGTTTGAACGATTGGGGTATTTTATTGCTGATGAGCATGATTCATCACCGGAAAATCTTGTTCTAAACAGAACCGCAACACTACGAGACACTTGGGCCAAAATTCAGAAACAGCGTGGTCAAAAGAAAAAGTAGCGCTTCAACCTACGGATTGTCTATGACGGGAGGGCCCTTGGCCTTCCCGGTTTTTTTAAAAAAATCTCCTTTGTTGTGCTGCCATGAGTGTATATTATTTGTGGGTATAACAAGGGTTTTCGTTACAGCGATATCCCTGAAGAAAATTGATATAACCGCATTTGTGGTTGTATATATGTGTTATGTTTTGTTCATAACACCTCCTTTTTGTTAGCGTGAGGACATCGTTGTAAAAGACGATGTCCTTATTTTTCTCTGCCCTGTCTCCATGGGAAGTCGGTGATATATTTTTACGCATTGAGAAATAGATAACCAGGAGGGGCCATAGAAGGGTCTGTGCAGAGAGTATGGTTTCGCTTTTTATATCTACTCCGTTGGTTCGCCCTTGCCCTAATCTTTTTGGTTTTGCTTTCTCAGTATATTCTGAACCTCTCTGTGGTGCGAACGACGGTCTTAGAGCATCTTAACGAGACCCTTCCGGGAACTATTTCTTTTCGTGATCACTCCTTCTCTTTGCTGCGACGTTCCCTTACCCTGTACGATCCTGTTCTGCTACATCCAGAGGGAGATACCCTATTGAGTGCTGATACAGTGGGGGCATCCCTGCGTGTGCGGGGGCTCTTGCATAATACGGTACAAATTAATACGCTTCATTTGGGTGCCCCCCGTGTTACTCTTTCCTTTTGGGAAGATGGTTCTTCAACACTGTATGAGGCGCTTGGTATAGAACCGAAACAGGATGATCCAGAGCAAGAGGGGTTGCATGTTCTTCTTCGGCAGGGGACTGTTACCCGGGGAAGACTCTCTCTTGCTTACGGGGAGAGTTCCCTGTCTCTGCAAAATCTATCAGCACAGGTCTACGCAAATTCACGGGATATGGACTTCTCTGGAACCATCTCCCTGAAAGATATGGACTTGCATCACGGAGAATACACGATTCTCCTTGACAGTCTGTACATGGCAGGAGATATGGTCGAGAAGGAGATTTCTCATTTTCACTTTTATGGTCGTGAACAGGATAATTTTATTTCTCTGATGGGGGATCTCTCCGGTGTTTTTACGTCGCAAACGCCCCGGGGTGAGCTTTTTGCAGAAACATCTCTACAGCACTCATTTATAGATCCTTTTTTGTCTCAAAATATTTTTGAATCCATTGATATAAGCCTCTCCGCAGAGGGGAGTATCCCACGCTTAACCGGGGCTCTGGATGTGGCGATGCGGGGCACCGCAGAAAGTGATATAGATACCGCTCATATACAGGGACATCTTGCGGAGTCTGTATTTACGGTGGAGCATCTCTGGGGGCAGTTTTTCTCAGATCTTTTCCTAACATCAGAGGGCACGGTTTCTCTTTCTGGATCGCGTTCTTGGCCCGGTGATTTTTCTGATATGGGATCCATTGCAGAACTGCTCACATGGGAATTTCAGGGAAGAGCCACCGATTCGGCACAACGGCCCGTAACGCCCGACCTCACCCTCTCTGAGTCAGCCTTGGACTTTACCCTTGCAGGGCAGGGCACATCCTTTCCACAGATGAGCGCACAGACAGCTCTGAGGGGCCGAACCACTCTTTCCTCTCATGATGGCACTCAGCAGGATATTCAGATTACTACTGCTCTTGATAAGCAGGGGAGTCGGGTGGAGATTGACTCTGCGGATATCAGGTTCTCTTCCGCAGCGATTGGTCTGGGGGGATCGGTGGACCTTGCTCGGCATGAGCTTGATATCAAAACAACCCTTTCCACCCTTATTATTGAAGAACACCTTCCCTTTCTGACCGATTTTGGACCCCTTTTCGGCAGTGTCATGGGTGATCTAACCGTGCGTGGTCCTTGGAATTATCCCGAAGTGGTGGGAGTATTTACTGCCCATGGGCTTCAGTATGATCGATACGGGGTTGATTTCGGTGATCTTGATTTTATTGCAGACTTCTCAACGGGAGAGGTGGGAGCAGATTTCCGCGTGCAACGGGACAGTACCTTTGCTGAGACCTCCGTGGGGGGGCAGTTTTTTACTTCCAAGGGGTTCTCCCTTCGCCCAGACTTTTCCTGGGATGCTTCCGTGGGAGGTGAAGTGTGGCTTGCTGATGTGAGTGACGATTTTTTGGACGGACGGGTTTCTTTTTCGGGGGAATATGGCGGTGTTGCCCTACGCGGTGATGGAGATGTACAGGTGGAAAGTGACATGATTTCTACCCCCTGGATTACCCTCTATGATCTCTTTCTTCCCGTGCATATTTCTGATAACACCGTGGAGATTGCGGAGGGAACGGTGGTTCCGGATTCTGCCGGTACGGTGGCTTTTTCCGGCACGGCGAACCTTTCTGGAGATGTGGCGGGGCGGGTGTGGTCTGAGTCATTCTCCCTTGGTGCGCTCTCGGTGGTTTCAGAGCTTCCTCTCTGGGCAGATCTTTCCTTTGATCTGCTGGTGGATTCCACCTTGGATGACCCTTATTTTTCCCTCAATGCTGATGCTGCTGATATTCGTGTGCATGATGTGTCAATTCCGCAGAAAATGTCTCTGGCCCTTGGGGGAACGCGGGATACCCTGACGTACAATCTCACGGGCCCTCTCTCTCTGTCTGGGGGGTATACTCCGGAAGGCTCCTTTTCTCTTGCAGCAAATATTGATACCTTTTCTCTCAATGAACTCCTTGCGGTGTATGGTGCCTCTGCTTTTCACGGCAATATCTCTGCGTCGGTTGAAGCACGTGGAAGAGAGCATTCCCTCACGGATGCCTCCGTGGAAATCGGGGCTCTTCGCTTGTTTCATAAAGAGCAGGAAGAGCGAAATATCCCAGATCTCATACGGGTAGAAAACCAACATCTTTCCTATGCCGCAGACACAATTTTCTGGGATGATTTTCATCTCCGTCTTGATACGACTTCAGACCTCTACCTTTCAGGCATGGCTGCCATGCCTGGAGATATTCGTGTCCGTAGCCACGGGGAGATTCCCCTCTCATTGGTGCGCCAGTTTGATATGGCAGAAGTAGACTCGTTGCGGGGCAGCCTTGCCGTTGATGTGACAAGTCGGTTTGATGGGACAACCTTTGGTTTTGACGGTGATATCCTCGGTGAGGACATCTCCTTTTTTATCCCCTACACAAATCAGCGGGTTCACTCACTTCATACGGAGCTGCAGTTTCGTCATACCGGAGAGGTACTCTCTGATATTCATGGAAGAATTGGTCGTAATGGCGTATTTTCCCTGGGTGGTACTGCTCAGTATGAGGGGATGCGTATGATGAGCGGTGGCTATGATATCCGAGCTCGATCAATTCCCTTGGTTGTGCCCGGGGCAGCAGAGGTGGTAGTAAATACCCAGAGTAGACTCTCCTTTGATCGCGGACGCATGAGTCTTGCAGGAACAATTGATTTGCTGGAGGGGTATTACTTTGAAGATATCGATTTTACGGCGCCTCGCTATGAGGATGAACTTGCCCACGGCCCTCGTGATATGGCCGATGAAGGACGAGGACTCATGGATATCGATTTACGTATTATTCCCCGGCGAAATTTCTATGTTGACAACAATATTGCCTTTTTAGAAATACGGCCGGATATTACCATTCGTGGGACAGAGCGCTCCCTTGCCGCAGAAGGAACCGCAGAAATTATTCAGGGAGATATTTCATACTATAACCGAACCTTTAATATTAAGGAGGGAACCCTTACCTTTCTTGATCCCCATCGGTTACACATGGATGTTGATATTACGGCTGTATCCTACGTGCGGGATTATATGATAACCCTGGAAGTCAGTGGAGACCCGGAGGAAGAGCTTGATTTTTCTCTTCGCGGTGAAAGCCGGGATGGACGAACGATACAGGATATGGATGTCTTTTCTCTTTTGCTTACGGGATTCACCACAGCGGAGCTACAGAGTGATGATGTGGGGGTTCGTGAAGCCTTAATACGTCAAATTCAGGATATGGTGAGTTCCATGGATAATCCCTATATGGGGCTCGAAAATATTACCATTGTTTTTGATAGTGAACGCGGGGGTACGGCCTTTACCCTGAGTGACGATCTTACCCGTCGTCTTTCTACGAAGGTTGATTTTGATATTGCCCGGGGAGAAACATATACGCGCGCAAGCTTTATTCTGCGGGTTTTGGAGAATATCTCCGTTTCAAGTTTTACCGATACTGAAGGTCATTCAGGAGGGAGTGTCCGTTTTGAATTTGAACGTCGTTAAGGTTCTTCTCTGCCTTCCCGTGTTTGTCCTTGGGCAGCTGCGCATTGATTTTGATGAAGCCGTGGGAGATACAACCTTCTATAGAACCGTGGCAGAGGACTTTTTTCGGCGTGCTGCAGCAGCAGAAGCAGATGTGGCAGATTCCTATGCCAAGGGAGTCTCTTTTTTGGAACGAAGTGGCTTTTATGAAATTATAGATACGGTGCGAAGTACTGAGGAATTTTCCGTGCTTCTCACTCCCACCTTTGTGCTGTCGGAGATACAGATACGTGGGGCTGCACCGCTCTTTGAAAGCGATATTCATTCTGCCTTCTCTCTCAGTGTGGGAGATCGTGTCACTGCGGAAAGTATCCAGGAGGAAGTGGAGTCCCTTGAGGAAGATCTGGAAGATCGATTTGGTCTGATTTCCCCACGAGTTGAAAGCCGCATTGTATACGATATGAACGAGGGTACTGCAGATCTTGAGCTGCGTATTTCCCGCGAAGGAATTTACCGCATAGAAGATATTCGCATTGCGGGAAATGGGCGATTTACGGATCGTCGCCTCCGTACGGTGAGCGGGCTCTGGCGCGATCGCGGGGGGCATCTCTTTGTTGAGGAGATAGAACAGAAAATTCGTTCTATACAGGAGTATTACTATTCACGGCAGTACCCCGAAGCGCAGGTTGAGTGGGAATATGATTTTGATGAGGAGGCGCAACAGATTATCCTCAATATCACCGTTGATGAAGGACCGCGCTATGATATTGACTACTCCGATGTTGCTCCCTTACGTCGAAGACGGGTGCGTACCGCCCTTGATTTTTCCAATCAGGGAAATCGGAATGATTTTACCCTCAATCGGGTTCTGTTCAATCTTCGCCGGGAACTTCGCTCCATGGGATATCAGTATGGAACGGTTGATTTTGAAGACTCTTTATATACCTCGTCTCGGGGAGATTCCATTCGGGAGATATCCCTTCGTGTTGACACGGTTGAAGCGCGAACCCGCCTTGAACTCATTCATTTTGAGGGAAATGAATACTTTTCAGAACGCGCTCTGAAAAAATGAGATGGTCCTGACGCCGCATACCCGTAGAATTGGACGTGATGGCCATGCTGCGTACACTCCCCTTCGTGCAGCCAACGATATGCAGCGTGTACGAGATTTATATCTTCGTGCGGGGTTTTTAGGAGCCGAGGTAACCTATGAAACAGATTATTTATCGGATACGGTGGTTGCCCTCAGTATTTCCATTCGAGAGGGCGAACAAACGTTCTGTGAGGATGTTCGTATATCGGGAATAGAGAATGACCAGGAAGAGGCTCTTCTTCCAAGCCCCCCGTGGGATATTTTCCATATCGATACAGTACGTGCATTTCGTGAAACCCTGCTGGAGGAGTACCGGGAAAAGGGGTATCCCTTTGTTGATGTGGGATATCGGCTCCATTTCAATGAAGATAGCTCTTCCGTATCGGTGGAATATCTTTTAGACCCTGGCGATAGCGTTCGCGTACAGGGCATCCATTTTTCTGGAAATTTGAAGACGAACGAGGCATTTCTACGCCGTATCCTCTCTATTGAGGAGGGGGATGTTTTCTCACGTCGGGAATTAAGTCGTGGGGTTCGTCGTTTACGGACAATACGCTCCTTTTCTTCTCTCACATATAGTATTGTTGCCTTGGAAGAGGGGTATGAAGAGGTTGATATTATCTTTTCTCTTACGGAGTCACGCCCCTATAGTGCAGAGGTGGGCCTTGCTTACGATACATATAACTCCTTTAACGTGTCCCTGCGTGCGCAAAACCGAAACTTTCTACAACGAGATCGACATCTCGGGGTTCGTGGCATGGTCACGGCACAACGGGAGGGAGAGGTGGAACTTACCTTTGCAAACCCCCATTTCCTGTATCGCGAGATTCGGGCAACCTCGTCACTCTATGGGACCTATGGACTCCAGGGAAGTGTGGAAAACTATGCAGAAATTGGGAATATTTACAGTTTGCACTGGCGTATGAGTGAGGCGATTCAGGCAACGGCGTCGCTTTCCTTTGAGGCACGGGATATTCGTAATACAGAGGCGGTACGAAACGCTGCGCAAATATCAACTATTCTCTCCTATGATAGTCGAGATAGCTTTCTTCGTCCCCGGCGGGGCTCCTTTTTTCGGGGAGAGGGAGAGCTTTCCTATGGCTTTTCCTACGAGGTGGATAATTTTGTACGTGCCCGTGGAGAGTTTCGTACCTACGTAACCCCCGTAAGCGCCTTTACCTTTGCCGGTCGTTTCGGAGGAGGAGTGGTTCATAATTATACTCCCGCCCTCGATACAATTCAGCGTGACCAGCTCTTAACCTTGGGGGGGGTGAGCAGTGTTCGTGGGTATGAAGAGGGGATGCTCTTTTTTGAAAGCAGCCACGAGGATGAGTCGGTAGAGCATGCTCCCCTGGGAGGATATGCTGCTCTTTTCGGAAATATTGAAGCTCGTATTCCCCTTATTCTCTCCTTTGAAGCAAATACCTTTTTTGATGTGGGGCTCCTGACGGATCAAAGCGATTATACCTTTTCCGAGACTCCACGGGGTGCTTATGGTGGAGGGGTACGCTATGTAAGTCCCCTTGGTGCTATTGGAGTTGTGTATGCCCAGAAGGCCTCCTTTGGCTTTGATGATGAGGTGGCAAAACAATATTACGAAGAAAACCCCGATATGTGGATCTTTTCAATTAACTATACGTTCTAAGCATGGGTAATCCGGTGTATTTGATATTAGTTACATTTAGAGCTCATACAAAGAAGTATTTAGTTATTAGGAGATTGATAGACTTTGTAGAGAATGTCTCTATATGCCGCACAAACAAGTATGCAACTATTGCTCCGCAAGTTAATGGAGGTAAGATAATAAAGAAAAACTTACCTGTAAGTGTACTCAAGGCCACATCAGATAATAGTGAACTCAAAATAGCACCTACGCCCAGAGATGAAAAAGCCAGTAATATTTCAGCCCAAGGAAATGAGCTAGCTCTTAAGGTAGTAAGTTTCTCACGCCATCCTTTAAGCGCGGATGCCCTAATGGTAATCATAAAGTCTTTTTTTTCTTTATCCGGCGTAACAACCGAATAAGAATGGTTGACCTTCATATCAGCACCATCAGTCTCTGCCTTTATATCGGCAGCAGGAAATGATGTAGTATTGTCAAAATCTTCCGGATTCAATCATTACTCCTTATTTTGCTTGCAACCTTAACGCCTCGCATCACCGGCAACAGAATGCAGAGCCATGATCGAGCGCCGCTTTTTGCTGCGCGAGTGCATGCAAGTGTTAGCCATTTCTTGGTGAAACCCCCTCAACCACTTCAACACCTAGCATATTTCTCAGAGAAATAAGTGACGGAGGCAGTTTTGATTCCAAGACGAGCAATGCTCGTGCGTTTTGTGGGCGTGACTCCGAGAGCAATACCGCCTCCATGACTGCCCGGTATTTAACACACTGGTAGAGACCCCGTACAATGTCGGCTTCAGCTGAAATTAATGATTTAACCTCTGCAGCTACCCAAACTTTGTTATCTCTAAACGAGACGTCCAGACAATCCCCGGACGGTAATGGATGTTCTGTGGTGCCTTGTGGGGTATTCGCGCCAAGACTGACGACTTTTGGGTTTTGAGCAACATACGCTTTAAGAGCTTTGTGTTCTTCGCTCTCACCGCCACCGAATCCGCCGGCTGATTTTTTCACGAAAGCAGTGAAATCAGACGTTGTTGGTTCAAGATCAAGAGCTTCAAGGACTTCCTGCCATCGGGGGTACAAAAATACATGCTGTAGTTCTGCTTCAACAATTGCCCTCTTCTGTCGAAGCGGAAGTGATGCAAAGTCCTCTTTCTTCACTAGAAACCAGCCGATACCTTCTCCGGGCAGCCCCGTGTTCTTGTTGACTACAAGACATTGTATTGGTGGGACCTTGGATTTCCATGCCTTTGAAAGTCGCTCCAGAGACTGCCCAATACTCCCAAGGACGTAGTTGAGGTTACGTGGGTTGGGCATTCCCAACTCTTCAGCAAGATCGGAGTAAAAGATCGGTGCGCCTGCCTCCGCTTGGCGGACAAGTAATGGGAGCGCAGCGCGAGCCCTCGTCTGACATGCTTTATCTCCAGAAATTGGTTCAGAAATTTTGGCAGTGTTCATCATGTACCTCTAATTCGCTAACATCCTGATCATCTAAAGCAAAATATCATCCAACATTTCACCGTGTCAATCTTTTATTATTTTGTACTTCCAATGAATACTTTGAGAAGGCCAATACCATTAAAGCAATCCCGTTTGATATGCAAAACTGGCATTCATTACTTCTCAAAGATATGGTTCCTCAAGTCAAGCACGCCAATTACCTCAAATGGTGTCGATTCTTCTATGACTTTTGTTCAAAATATACCTTCACCCCCTACTAAAAAGAGAGTATCAGCCTTATGGCTCTACTAAATGAGAGAGTCAGAAGACTGGGAGCGAGTTTGAGAAAGGTGGTTCTCCTGAATCTATACTCCTATCACAGAAGAAGATCAAGGGATCTCTTCAATGCTGCAATAGTCCTGTCTGGGTCGTAGGTTCCCACGGAAAGGCGGAGCAGCCACGGTGAAATTCCTGCCTGAGAAAGCTCTTTTTGCCCCTCCTTTTGCACAAGATCCCAGTGGGCGAGGAGGGTATAGCTCATGAGCAAGGGAAAATCGGTCCCTAGGCTTGGCCCCTTGGGAAGGCAGAGGGAGTCGTAAAATATTGCAAAATCACCCCGCACTGCAAAGGTAAGTACCCCGCCATAGGCTTCATCATGTCTTGCAATGGCTCCATAATTCTCTGCTGTTTCTGAATAGACCGAATAAACCGACTCCACCGCAGGGTGGTGACGAAGAAAGGCTGCTATCTGCTTGCAAACCTCGTTAACCCGCTGCATCCGTGCGCCATAGGAGCGTATTCCCTGAGCACACCGCAAGAGATCTTCATGCTGTAAGGGGATGCTGCGTTTCGCCACATCGGAAAGAATTGTCTCTGAGAAAGAGCTCTCTGCGGGCACAAAAACAGCTCCCGCCATGGTGTCCCCCGTGCCCACGGCATACTTTGTCATGCTTTCAATAATGCAGTCTGCGGCGGAGGAAATATCCACATTCCAAGGCGTTGCAAAGGTGTTGTCCACGATGAGCCAACAGCCGTATTCGCGACAAAGCTCTTTTAGGGCAGTAAAATTGGGGGTGTGAAGCAAGGGGTTTGAAACGGTTTCTGTGACAATGGCCATGACACGATCTCCCTCGTAGGCAAGAGCGGTTCTTAGTGTGTGTAAATCCGTAACCCGGGGTATTTGGTGATGTCGTGGGGCAAAGGAGCGAAGAATTGATATGGAGTCTGTATAGAGCCAGCCAAACTGTATTACCGTATCTCGATGGGTGTGGGCTGCGGCATCTTTCACGGCGGCAAAGACACTGTAGAAGGCGTTCATGCCGCTATTGGTAAGGATAGTTTTTCCCGGACCGTATCCTTCACGCAGAACATCCGTTATTATCTGTTTTTCTTGCTGTTGTTCCGCGGGGGAGGGCTGAGAATGCCCCTTGAGGATCCGTTCTGCCTCCCGTGAAAATATCATGTATCCACACCATTTCATAATGGTAAAGAAGGAGTAGCGCTCCTGCGATGACGAAAAAAGCGCAAGGAGAAGAGAGCCCCGGTGTTCATAGAAGGTTGGGGTTTTCTTCCACAGGCGGCACACCTCATCAAAGGCTGCCCGTGAGGGAAGCAAGAGGGCGTAGTGGTTGTCCCTGTCATAGATACGGCGAATCTCCTCGGTGAGTTGGGATACCAGGGGATGCTGGATAATTCGAGGGTAGGCTTGGCGTACTTTGGTAAAAATGTCACCAGCACTCTCTTCATAATCTGCAACATCCTGATAGGTGGGAAGAGACACGGAAAAAGCGTGGGGAGTATCAAAGGGGATGGGGGTTCCGCAGGGTATGGGGCTGTAATAGCGTTCATCCATAAAGAGCCTCCTGAATATCCTTTTTGAGATCATCAACCGATTCCAACCCAAGGGAAAGGCGCACCGTTGCAGGGGTGATACCGATGGCAGCCAACTCTGCTTCAGAAAAAGAGGCATGGCTAATTTTGCCCGGTATCTCTATTCTGCTGTCGGCTGTGCCAAAGGATGCTTTTTCCCCAAAAAGGACCGTTTTTTCCACCACCCGTTGTGCAGTTTGCGGGGTATCAAAATCAACGGTGAATACCCCAGAGAAATAGCGCATTTGTGTGCGTGCCAGTTCGTGTTGGGGGTGGGAGGGAAGCCCCGGATAAGTAACCGAGACCACCTCTGGCAGAGTTTCAAGCCATGTGGCAAGGGCGTGAGCGTTTTCTTCATGCAACTTCATGCGCATTGGCAGGGTGGGCAGCCCCAGGGAAGTAACATAGACATCCATGGGGTTTTGGCTGCGTCCATAGGCGTTTGCCGCATAGGCAAAGGGATCCACCAGATCATCCCGCCCCGTAACAAGAACACCCCCCACCACGGAACCGTGACCAGAGACATATTTAGTGGTTGAGAAGAAGGAGATATCCGCCCCCAGAGCAAGGGGCTTTTGGGAGATAAAGGTTGCCAGGGAATTATCCACCACACAGAGGGTGTTGTGCGCATGGGCCCGTTTTGCAATTGCCGCAATATCAATAATTTTCAAGCCCGGATTGGTGGGGGTTTCAAAGAGTATAAAGCGCACATCGTTTTGGGACAAGACCTGCTCGACTGCTGTAGTATCGGTACAGTCTACAAAATGAATGGTAATGTCAAGGCGCTCACGATAGGATTGCAGCAGGCGATAGGTGCCTCCGTAACAGTCTTGCTCCACCACGATGTGGTCCCCCGTTTTTACAAGGGTCTCCAGCAATAGAGCCACCGCACCAAGCCCTGTGTGAGTACAATGGGCAGAACGTCCTTCACAGACCTTGGTAAAGAGATTTTCCAGAGAGTGTCTGGTGGGGTTTCCGCTGCGCGTATAATCATAGGGGGTCTCCCCCTGCTTTTTTAAGTCGAAGGTGGCTGTCTGATAAATGGGCATATGGGTTGCCCCGTGGGGGTCATTTATGGCTCCCACTTCTGCGGCATGGGATAATAAAGTTGCTACTGAACAGTGTTGATAGTCCATGGGAGTTCCTCTATGAGATAATTGTTTACTATTCCTCTTGTGAAAATATACTTAACGCCTCGAAGAAGGACAATACGCTTTCTGTGTAAAAGGTTGCTCCTTCATGCGGGCAGATGAATATCTGCCCCGAAGAGCGGAGGAAGGTCTGCTTATTCAGCGGACGGATGGGGTGGGTAAAATGGGAAAGTTTCGGGCGAGAAATGGTATTCCTGTTCCCAGCGCGGGGGAATGGAGATGGTATCTGTTACGGGAAGATAGTATGATTCCGGTGCGAAGGGGAGAAGGGTTCCCGTACGAAAGGTCGTGTCTTCATGTGGTGTGCCAAAAAAGCGCATGGTGTAGGTGTCGGCACGCAAGGGGGCAATGGTGGTTTTGGTATCGGTAATCTTTTTGCGATAAACTAGACCAGTTTTGTGGCCTCGAAGTTCCAGTACTGTTTCAGAGAGTTGTTCTGTGGCATCGATCAGGGTAAAGGACTCTGCAAAATCACTGGTTCCACGGGTTGTGGTGGTGATGGTTGTGTCTCTGTCTTCGGTACGACAGTCCTTCCACGCAAGGGTGAACGCGAGTTCACTGTTCATGGGGGCAGGGGTCTCTGCGGTGTAGTGATGGGTTGAAGAAAGACGAGATTCCTTGGCAATAAACCACAGGGTATCACCGTCGGGTTGCAGGGCGACGATACTGTCGGGGGATTGCTTCTGCACGGCTGTATTCCAGGAAATACGGAGGGAGGGAGTCTTGTCTCTTTGAACCATCTCTACCTTTGTCATGTGAATGGGGGGAAACTCCGACGGTGGGGGGCCTGAAAATGGAAGGGAGTGGACCGTTGTTTCTCTGCGGTTGGTATCGATGCAGGGAAAACGGTGGCTGTGTAGATGTATTTCATAGGTGGTATCTGTGAGGGGGCTTGGCAGAGAAATGTGCAGAGCACGGCCATCGTCTCGGCGGCTCCACTTATCAAGGGGCATGGTATCCTTCTCACGGGAGAGGCTCACCATGAGGGCGGAGTCGCGGGGAAGCAGTGGTCTGGTGAGGGTGAGTTCGAGATGGGTTGAATCACGGTAGGTTATGGCCTCAGGTTCCACGGGGCGTGGTTCATAGACAAGGGGCATGGACAGAGATGTGGGTGCAGCACTGGTTTCCATGGCGGGGGAGGAGGAGCTATAAAGGGTGTCTCCTGCCTGCAGGGGCCACTGTGCAACGGCAAGGCAGAGATAGGTTCCCTCGCTTAGGTGATGTGCGGAAAAGGTCCCCGTTGAATCGGGGGTAGCACGGTAGTCAAAGGTGGAGATATTTACCAGAGAATCTTCTTTCAGACGCTGGGTCGATATGAGCCCGATTTGGGTAAATTCCTCTTGGGTGTGGGGAGGGATGGTGCCGGAAAGAGTGCCCGAACTAAGGCTGTCTCCCGTAGAGAAAATGAGGGTGTAGGGTGGAGAAAGAGCCGCCTGTTGATACCCGGCCAGATTGGGGGTGAGATGGATGTGGTAGGTTGTTTCCTCTTCCCAGGAAGTACGGGGGTGAATGGTCATGGTGGAGCGGCGAATATCCACGGTAACCCCCTCTGGGACGGGAGGGCTTATTTCTATTCCTGCGGCGGCCCGGTCTCGATGGGGCCAGGTTGAAAAGCGAATGGTGATGGGTGAATCGGGGCTCACCTGTACTGCCTGCTGAGATGGATGGGTGTGAATAACCGAGAGAACCGGGGGCGTGCCGTCTCCCCCCTCGGGGAACTGGCGCTGGGCGCAGCCGGTCCAGAGAAGGGCTCCAAGGAGAATGAGGCGTATCATTGGGCAAGCCGGAATGCAAGAACAAAGGGGTAGGCCAGGGAGGCAAGAGAGCTTCCGAGGCTTGAAAAGATAAACACGAGGAGAATACGGGTTAAGGGGTTTTTCCAGAGCCCGCGCATGCTTTCTGTGGCTTCGGGAACCGCTTCCATATCAGCCACGGTGGGACGTTTTAAAATAGTTTGCACCAGTCCCGTGATGTATCCGGCACCAATGGTTGGGTTCAGACTGGTCAGGGGGGCCGCAACAAAGGCGGTCAGTATCGTGAGGATATGGGCTCCGGCAAGAAGGGTTCCCACAGCGGAAAGAGTTCCGTTTAAGAGTACCCAAAGAAGAAGCATCTCGCCGCCCCGTTCGCTTCCTCCCGTGACAAACCCATAGGCAATCAGGGCAATAATAAGAAGGGGAAATCCCCAGGTGATCAGGCGTGGTAGCAGGGACGGGGGGGGCACATGGGTAATTGCGTCAAGATCATTTTCTTCAAACAGTTGTCTGGCAATCCCCGGAACATGGCCGGCACCAACCACGGCAAGAATTGTGGTTCCCGTGGCGGATTTTATCTTTTCTGCAAGGTGCATATCGCGTTCATGGATTAAGCTTTCCTGAATGCGAGGAAACTCATGGGTAAACTCTTCCATGGCGTGTTCCAGATGGTCCTTGTTTTTTAGCTCTTCCACCGTTTCATGATCAATCTTCTCATCAGAATGAAACAGGAGTGAAGGAAGGAGGTGGGCAAGGAGACGAATTTTTTCAAAAAAGGAGAGATTGCCCCAGACCCGTTTCAGGGTAATTTGAATATCCCGATCAGCCAAAATAAGCTCACGGTTGTCCTGTTCTGCCTGATGCACTCCTTCAATCATTTCTGCACCGGGAGTTACTTCAAGCTCCTTGCCTAATTTACGATAAAAAGAGCTGAGTATGAGCTGCGCAAAAAGCATCACCGCCTTTTTCTCTTTTATGATACGGAAAATATCCATATTTTTCCATCGGTCGGCGTTGCGGATCGATTCAAGGCGATTTTTGCAGAGTTCTACACAAACCGTATCGGGGGAGAGGTTTCGACAGGCCTCCCGTACTTCCACCACACTCTGTTTTGACACGTGGGCCGTGCCGAGGAGGTATACGGTTTTTTCCTGCCAGTCCACCTTTGTGATATTTTTGTCATACTCCATGGGGGCTCCAATTATTTTTATTGGAAAATACTATATTACGATGGCTAAACTAAAACATATATGAAATTATTCATGCAGCCGGTATATTCTCCGGGGTGGTGGCTATGAAATCTCGTGCCCTTTTACTCAGCTTCCTGTTTCTTATCTCCTGTGCCTACTTTAACACTCTCTATAACGGGTGGGAAGCCTATGATACTGCCTATGAACAGGAGCAAAAGCTTCTCAGTGAAGGCCATGACAGCGCTCGTGTTACCTCGCGTACGGCTGAACAATATGAACGGGCCGTGGAGAAAGCCGATAAGGTGTTTGCGCAGTTTCCTCGCAGTGAACGTTTTCACCCCAATGCCTATTTTCTCCGTGGTATTGCTGCATATCGTTTAGGGCAGTATCGAATGTCCCTTAACTCCTTTCAATCACTGCAGGCAGAGTTTCCCCAATCATCCTACATACCTGAGTCATGGCTCTATCTGGGACGGGCCTACCATGCCATGGGAGAATATTCCCTCGCGCGAAACACCTATGAATACGTCTTAAACTCCTTTCCTGATCTGAATGAAAATAACCGTGTCACCCTGCTCCTTGCGGAGGTTTCTGCCGAGACGGACGGACGCGGTGGAGCAGTTGAGTTTCTTATTACCGCCTATGAATCAGCAGAAGAGGTTGGGCAAAAGGTGTATCTCATAGAACGGATCTCTGAATACTACTACGATCTTGATTTGTATGACGATGCCCTTACATGGATAGCACGTCTGCCGGAGTTTGATGACTCATACCGTTCTGTTTTTTATCTCTGTGACCTGCGTAGAATACAAATTCTTCTGGCACAACAGGAGTATGACCATGCGGCGGAGAAAATTTCCCAGGGGCTTGACCGACGGGAGTATCTGGAGTATCGCAATGAACTAACCTATTACCGGGCCCGTGTGCTCTTAGCCCAAGGCGAAAAAAATCGTGCCTATCGCTTGTTTGAAGAGATTACCTACCGTTCAGCCGCAGATCATATCATGGCCTCCTCCTGGTATACCATGGCGACAATCTCCTTGGAAGTACGCGGGGATCTTGAACAGGGACGTACAGAGCTTGAAGAGGCTCGCTCCTATGCGGAGGGTGAGATGCTCCAGCGCATTCGTCGCCGCTTACGTGGTCTTACCTCCGTGAAAGAGTTTCGCACGGCCATGGAAGAGGAGCGTTCTGAGAATGTTTCCCTGGATCGGTATCGTGTGGGTGAACATTTCTGGCTTGATGTTGAACTCCCTCATAAGGCACTTGCGGAGTTTAAATACCTCTTATCAGATGAGGATCTCAGTGATTCTTTGCGGGTAAAGACCCTATATTCAAAGGCGATGCTTTATCGTCAGGTTGAAGCGGATACGCTTCGTTCCGATTCCCTGTTTCAGTCACTCATAGAAGAATATCCCTCTTCTCAAGCAGCTCAGGAGGCACAAAACATTATGCATCAGGAGGTTACCGTTGTGACCCGAAGAGATTCGGCAGCACAGCGGTTTCGACGTTCTGAACGCTTGGCAGAACGCCATGATGAGTATTCTGAAGAGGTGTATTATCACTATATAATTACGGCAATGCAGTATGAGGATATTCCGGATATTGCTGCCAAGGCTCTCTATGCAGCAGGTCGTGAGGCTTCACGCCGTCCCACCCGCCGTGATGACCGTCTTGATACGGTGGTGGTGCAAGTGTATAGCCGGCTGTGTGACTCCTACCCAGACTCTCCACAATGTGCGGCGGTTCGGCCGGCCTTGGAGACTGGGGCTGCCCGCGGGTATTTACGCGAATATGAGGAGCGGGTTGCAAAGGAAGAGGAGTATGCCACGGATCCCCTTGCGGAGGAAGAGCTTCCTGCGGATGAAGAACCGGGAGAACCCACGATACCTGATTTTTCAGATTGGTTCTAGACGGAGGAGTACCTCTGGAAAGTTGGTTCTACGTTTCTTTTCTTTGGGAGAAGACCTGTGCTTGGGCAGGATCTTTCTCAGGATAGTCACGGTTAAAGTGCAGGCCGCGACTCTCCCTTCGCTGTCTGGCCGCACGAATCACCAACTCTGCCACAATACCCATATTACGTAATTCAAGCAGTGACGTGGTAATCTTTGTACGTTTGTAGAAATGTTCTATCTCTTCACGGAGGAGGATAATGCGTTTCAGGGCTCGCGTGAGTCGTTCGTTGGTACGTACAATCCCCACATAGTCGGACATGATCTTCTGAATTTCTGTTTTATTATGGGAGATAAGCACCCACTCTTCAGTATTTGCCGTATTTGAATCATCCCATGGTGGAATCTCCTGCACTGGACAGCGTGGCTTCTGTTCTAAGGTTTCGCCAATAATTGTGGCAAAAACCCCTGCTTCAAGCAGAGAGTTTGAAGCTAGGCGATTGGCTCCGTGTACTCCGGTATACGCAGCTTCACCACAGGCAAAGAGGTTTTCTATTTCTGTCATGCCCGTATGGTTTGTGTGGATCCCTCCACAGGAGTAATGGGACGCAGGCACAACGGGAATAACATCGTGGGGGATGGAAATTCCCAGTTCTGTACATTTTGCAGAAATTTTTGGAAACCGCCGGGCCACACGAGCCGGGTCTTTGTCCAGTATTTCAAGGTAGACACAGGGAGAACCGGAGAGTTTCATTTCTCGGTCGATGGCGCGGGCCACGATATCTCGTGGAGCCAGCTCGCCCATGGGATGATAGGAGTGCATAAACTCCTCGCCATTACTGTTTAAAAGCCGTGCACCAAAACCGCGCACCGCTTCAGATATAAGAAAAGAGTGGGAGCGGGGGTGATAGAGAGTGGTTGGATGAAATTGGACAAACTCCATATTGGTAATAGCGCACCCAGCTCGCCATGCCGCGGCAATACCGTCTCCCGTGGCTACACTGGGATTGGTGGTATGTTCATAGATTTTTCCAATGCCCCCGGTGGCAATAATTGTCTGCCCTGCCACAGCGCGATGAAACTGTTTCTCCGAACGATCGTAGAGATAGGCGCCATAACAGCATTGCGGTTGCGTAAGACTGGTATGACGGTGGTGATCTGTAATAAGGTCAACGAGGGTGTGCCACGTAAGAATGGTAATTCCCGGTGTCTTTTGTACCTGCTCCGTCAGGGTTTCCTGAATGGTTTGGCCGGTATGGTCACGGGCATGGACAATTCGATGTACCCCATGTCCGCCTTCCCGTCCCAGGGAAAGCCCGTGAGGTGCTGTAGATGAAGAATTCCTGGAGAAGGGTACGCCGTAGTCAAGCAACTCCTCTATCAAGGCTGCACTATGGGTTGATACCAACTCAACTGCTGTTTTATCAGAGAGACCATTTCCCGTTTCCAAGGTGTCTGCCACATGTTGTTCTACACTGTCGTGCGGTGAGATAACCGCTGTAATGCCCCCTTGGGCGCGTTTGGTGCTGCCCTTGGAGAGATCTTGCTTGGTCACGAGTATAACAGACCCTTTTCGAGCTGCTTTGAGTGCCAAGAGCAATCCCGAAATACCTGAACCGATGATAAGAAAGTCACTCGTATATGCCATGGCTCCACCTTTGCTGAAGAATAAAAATAGGTGTTGCAGATGCCGCCGTGCGTCTTTTACTGTGCTTACGTAAAGAATTGCTTGTATTTTGCACGACTGATGGGTAGTTCTTCCCCCGTACACAGATGGGCACGGTAGCGACCGCCGCCGTACACGCGTACACGGTCAATTTTGGTTGTATCTACGATGTACGATTTATGAATACGGATAAACCGTGCTGGCAGAATTTGATGTAGGTTTTCCAGGGACTTGCTATACAAATAGGCCGGTTCCTTGGAGCAATGCAGTTCAGAATAGTCTTTTGCACCACTAATATAGATGATGGAGGATACGGGGATGAAGAGGCGTTCTCCGCAATTTTTTACGACAAGGGTTTGGGCTTCCTGCTCTCTATTGAGGCGTCCTGAAAAACGGTTAAGCGCCTTAGCAAGTCGTGTGGTGTCGTAGGGTTTTGCGATAAAATCGGTAATACCCAGTTCGAAAGCCTCAATCGCCCGGTCTGTATTTGCAGAGACCACAATAGTCTGGAATTTTTTTTCCTGAAGCTCCTTCAAAAGGGTAAAACCATCTTTCCCATTAAGGTTTAAATCCAGAAGCAGGAGGTCGATGGAATGTTGAGATACGTAGGAAAGACATTCTTCCATGGAGTGTGTAAGAACGCACTCCTCAAGAGCTTCACCAAGAAGCTCTCCCACCATTCGCTTGAGTCGCCGTCCCGAAACTTTCTCGTCTTCAGCAATTACGATATGCATATATGTTCCTTATGCAGATAGTCCACTTCCACCCACCACCCACAGGACCACCGGAGAGAGACCACTCTGTGCCGTAGGCTTCCTGGAGTCTGCTTTTAATGTAGGCACTTCCTGTTCCAGAGGTTTCTGTTTTTCCACGGGAGTTGCCGTCGTTCGACAAGTTAATGGTAAAATCTTTTTCGCCTCGATGACAGTCAAGAAGAAAATACCCCTCTTCCTGTTCGGAGAAACCGTGGGTTAACCCATTTTCTATCAGCGTATGCAGAATAAGGGGGGGAATCTTGATAGTTTCACGATAGTCACCGCTACACTGAAGTGTTATGGATTGTTCTTTTCGCATATTCATTACGGAAAGATGACTTTGACAAAGTTTTATTTCTTCACTCAGGACAACTAAATCCTGCCCGGCAAAGGCCATGAGATAGCGAAGTTCCCGTGAAAGGTGGGTAATAAGCCGTGTTGCCGTGGGAGGATCCTCTTCAATCCAGGCGACAATTGAGTGGAGGCTATTGAGAAGGAAATGAGGGTGGATATGTCGTTTCAACAATTCTAATTCCAAACGGGTACTTTTGATCTCTGATCGATAGGAATTTTTTAGCTGTTGGGAGAGTTGTTTTCCGATGGCAATGGTGATAAATATATTGAGTACGGATACACCAATAATCCAGCTATTGCCCACTCCCTGGGCAGAGGTTCCAATAATGAGGGCGATAAAAAAGAGGATCAGGCCGGAGAGAATTGTCTTACTTCCCCGCCGTTTTTTCAGGGTTGCGCCCAGGGCGATGGTGATGGCAAAGAGTGTCGCCAGATACCCGTAGAGGAGATTAACACTGTACCAAAAGGGAGCCCAATCAAGAGGGATGATGTTGTAATACGAGAGACGTGCCATGGTTAATACGGTGCAGGAGAGTACCGTGAGAAGGGTTCCCGTGATATGGCGATAGGATGCCTTAAAATGTGAGAGGAGAAAAAGCGGCAAGAGAAGTATGAGGCCGAGCCACAAAAAATCAAGACTTATGAGAAGCGGAAAAACATGGGTGGCGGAGATGCTTCCAAAACGAATAATCGCGTCGATACAAACATAGCCGGCGCAGCAGAGTGAGTAGAGACCAAAAAGAGTGTTTGTACGTCTTCTGCCCCGATACGAAAGAAGAAGGAGGTGAAATACGGCCGTGGTAAGAAAAATCCCTCCAAGGAAAAAGGAGAGAGCCAAGTCTTTGCGATTATGTAAGAGCACCTCTTCAGTATGGCCAAGGCGTATGGGATACACCATGCCACCACTGCTGAACGGAGCGGTAGAGAAATCAATGGTAAGGGTATTTTCTTCCTGAATATGATATTGCGGAATTCGGTGATGCCGTGAGGCAGAGGAGGTGTTTTCCTGGGAATCGTATTGTCCATGCCCAATAGGGGTGCCATTCCAGTAGATGTGGTAGGTATGCAGTAATACGGGGATGGAAAGCAGGAAGTCTTTCGTGAGATCGCCATGGTTCGGTACAGATATATGCGTTGTGAGGGAAATATCTCGTCCGGGGAGCTCAAGGGGGTGGTGCCGGGAGTGTGAAAAGAGCACGCTCTGCGTATCTTCAGCGGGGGAATGTTCGGTACGATGCCACTCTTGAAGAAAAATCGCTGTTGGGGTATCTGGGGAAATCGAGTAGGTTGGCACCGCACCGTGCACCGTGCCAAGGCAGAGCCCCAGGAGTATAAGGAGTATGACAGAGCGGCTCACGTTGTTTCTTCCAGGAAAAGATTGAGACGGTTCATGGTAGTTTTAAAATCATCAGGAAGGGGAGACGTGATGTGGTGAATACGATTTTTATAAGCAAAGGTAAGGGCTGCACAGTGAAGCATCTGGCGTGATCCGGGGGGAGCTGTGGAGGCTCCGTAGGTTGTATCATAGAGTATAGGAGTATGCATATGCGCACAATGAATACGCAATTGATGGGTGTAGCCGGTGCGAGGTGAGAGTTCTACCACGGCATGGTTTTTTGTAGCGCTCACAACCCGGTATGTGGTGACAGCCTCTTTAATCTTTCCTGAAGCACCTATGGTAATAGGACTTTGCAGACATCCTTCTTTCTTCTTAGGAACACCGGAAATAATGGCGTAGTAGGTTTTGTCAATCTGTCGTTGAGAGAATTTCTTTTGGAGGTCCACCAAGGCCCTTTTGTTCTTGGAAATAAGAATCACCCCTGAAGTGTTTCGATCAAGCCGATGTATAATATCGGCAGTTGGGTAGGAGGGGCTGTGACATTCTCGAAGTTGATAGATTAGATTTTGGGTGGGGGTCTTTTTGTTATTATGCACCAACAAACGCGGTGGTTTATGCACCGCCAGAAAATCGTCCTGTTCATACAGAATATGGTATGAGAGATCCCCCGGTTCTTCATATTCGTCAGGAAATAGATATACGAGGGTGTCTCCTGTGCAGACGCGATGGTGCTGCTGTAGGATGATCTCATTTACAGAAAATCGTCCTGCTGCTATCTCCTCTTTCCATTCAGCTTCTGTTTTATAGGTAAAGCGGCGTGAAAGGTATTCGCCTAAGCAGAGTCCGTCGTAGGCGGGTTTTACTTGAGAACAGATGCGTGGCATTAAATACCCTTTATCTTTTGTGCCTGAGCTTCCTGCGTTTTCTGCACAAAGAATGTAAGAAAGGGGTAGGCCTTTTGAGGTGGGCCTTGCGAAGATTGATTGACCAAGGTTGTGATATAATCACGTTTTTCAATTGTCTTTGCCGTCCATAAATGATGAATTGTTTGTAACCATGAGAGCTGGTGTGTCAAGATATCTTCTTCTGTTTCCACGGCTGTTGCACCGGCTGCTTCACGAGTATAGAGTTTTTGCAAAAATTCAAAGGACGAGCGAGACGAGCTACACACTTCAGTCTTCATGTGGGCGTATTCTTGAAAGGCAAGCTGTCGGAACGTATCTATTAATAGCCCGTCTTTACAGATTGTAAAGAGGAGGGCATCTTCCGAAGAAAGACGTGCAGGCGGGGTTTGGTGATACAACGTCTGTACAAGGTGATATACTCGCTCTTTTTGTACTTCATCACATCCATACAAAAGTGCTTCTTTTTCACATGTGGAAATACTTTCAGAAAGCATGGCCGGAGAGAGCTTTATAGAGCAGGGAACGAAAAATGGGGGAGCTTCGTAGCAGGAGAGGCGGAATATATACGCTGAGATAAGTAGAACATCCATCTCTTCCTCTTCTAGGAACAGAGAATTCGCGATCCCGCGACACTCAAGGGCAACCCGTTCTATATGATCATAGAGAAGATTTATTGTGTTTGCATAGGATACTGTTTGACGAACAAAGCGGTGTACAAATTGTTCGTACCGGATTTTAAAGGTATCGTACCATGAACTGGAACTCATGTTTGCCTCGCCTTGTATACTGTGAGAATACATTGTAGTATACATTACCGGCAAAGCAAGGTCAAATGAAAATAGAGAGTTGCGAAAACAACCCACCTATTATAAGAAGATTGACTTTATCTTTGACCAGTTATCTTCTCCTCGATCGATAGATCGGGTGCGGGGAGACAGTGATTCGTCAACTTGCTCCTGTCGAGTTGTATCAGCTTGCTTTTCTGAACTACTCTGCTCAGCAAAGGCAGAGACACTGAACACAAAAAAGAAGATACACACAAGATACTTTTTCATAATTCCCTCTATATTTCATGGAACAAAGCACTGTACTCAGTAATATAGTACAGATATTCAATTTTGCTCAAAAAAAAATGCTTCGGTTGCTTTTTCTCTTCTGTGCCATGCCACTTCACCCATATGGAAATGCAAAAGGATGTGTAATGCATATCCGTATATAATATATATTGTAGCTCATACCTTGGGAAGGATATACTCTATGCGTGTTTTGGGCATTGAAACGTCCTGTGATGAAACATCCGTTGCAATTATCGATAATGGACGCGTACGGGCAAATGAGGTTTTTACGCAAGATATTCATGCCGTTTATGGTGGTGTTGTACCGGAAATTGCCTCCCGTGAACACATTAAGAAAGTTGCTATTCTATGCAAAAAAGTCATAGATACCACGGTGGGATCTCTGGATGCTATCGATCTTATTGCTGTTACAGATCGCCCAGGTTTAGCAGGCGCCCTTCTTGTGGGGGTGAGTTTTGCCTATGGGCTTCATGTGGCAGAGAATATTCCCCTGATCGGTGTAAATCATCTTGAGGGACATATTGCTGCAGTTACCATAGAACACTCCCTTCGTCCACCCTTTTTTGCCCTTGTCGCCAGTGGAGGACATACTTCTATTTATCGTGTTGCGGAGGACTCCTATTCAATTTTAGGGCAGACAATTGATGATGCAGCGGGAGAGGCCTTTGATAAAGTGGGGAAACTATTGGGCTTTCCCTATCCTGCAGGACCTTATATAGAACGTGAGGCTCGTCGATATACCGGGAGTGATCCCATTGAGTTTCCCGTGGCACAAGTGACACAGTATGATGGAGCCAATTTTAGTTTTAGTGGTTTAAAGACGTCAGTGAAATACTATGTGCAGAAGTCCTCTGCACCTCTCTCAGAGGATGAGCGGGCTCGTGTCTGTTACTCTTTTCAAGAAGCGGTTGTTGCAGCATTTGTTCAGAATTTGCGTACCATACTTCATGAACACGGTTCCCTTCCCCTCGCATTTGTGGGGGGGGTTGCCTGTAATGGTCGATTACGAGAAGCGCTCTCTGAGGAATTCTCCAATGACGTGTTTTTTCCTTCACCAAAACTGTGTGCTGATAATGCAGCCATGATAGCTCAGGCTGGGGCACGCTTGTATCAACGTGGAGTAAGAAGATTTCCTCGTATGGAGCCAACATCACGCCTTACGGAAGAAAGAGGGTGATCATATGGAGTATGTTTTATTTATGCTCGGCGGATTGGTAAGCATAACCCTCTTGTCTATTACGATTCAGCTTATGCGACTTGAGCAACGGGCCCGGGATTTTTATCGGTATACAGAGAATAAAATAAAGCTCTTTTTTGAAAACAGTTCTTCCTCTTAAGCGTCCTGATCAAGTTCTTGGTACCCCAGTGCAACGAGATAGTGATCCATTGTATAGGTACCACGATTGGCCATGGCTTTTTCCCGTGCGGTCATAATGTCATATTGTGCAAGGGTTGCAGCTTCTTGCGGACTGGAAAAAGAAACGCGAAGTGATACTAGGGTTTTATCAATATTCCACTGACCATTTTCCTCTTTTTTTCGAACGATGCTTTTAAAATACTTTGAATCTGTTTGGATACTTCCTGCTTCAAAGAGTATCTTGGCCATGCTGATCAGTTCCTTTCCGTTGTGAAAAAAAGGGAGGTGGCGTATGGCCTTCCTCCCTTGTCTGTATGGCGGTTGTATGGATGTTACTTACCAGTCAGCGGTATCCCAGTCGTCCTCAATTACATCCACCTCTTCCACTGCTTCTTTAAGAGTGTCTTCGGGGATATCATCAGAGGGCTGAGAGGTATCTGTTTCGGCAACTTTCTCTGTATCCTCAGTAGACACCTTTTCTTCTTCTTCAGAACGGAGAGTGTCTTTGGTTTCAGAAGAGTGGCGTTCTTCATCTCGAGATCGTCCTAAGCCGTAATCGCCGATCCCAACATTGTCATTTGATCGGTTGTCAACCCAATAGCTATACCCTTGGGGAACAAGAACATTATCACCGAATTGTTCCGCCGCAGAGATGGAGCGAAAGCCGCCAATCCGCACACGGTAGTATGTACCTAATAGTTGGGGAGAAGGATTAAGAACCTCCGCGATATAAACGGGGTAGCCACTGTCCTCTAATTTTCGAGCCACATCTTCAGCTATATCCTGCGATGCTATGGTTGAAATTTGTACTACATAGGCACCATCAGTGTAAAACTCCGGCATGTACTCTGCATCATCGGAAATGGGGGGCTCATCCAAAGTGTCATCTATATCATCAACCCGCTCAAGGCCGCTGTCCAGCTCTGCTTCATCTTCTTCGTCTGTTGTATCTGTATCTTCAAATTCCCGAAAGAGATCGTCGGCAGTACGCTGCGACTCTTCAACTCTGTCACTTTCCTGTTCAACGTCTTGCGGTGCTTCCTCTTCACGTGAACCACAGCCCGTGAGGGTAAGTAGAAGGGCGAGGGAAAGAAACAGTGCTAAGGCGGGTTTTATCATAGCTACTCCTGTTTTTGTATGTTTTTGTCAGCTTTTGTTGATTGTATAATATACATCATAGGGGTGCAACAAATTAATGTAAAAATTATAAACTTCCCTTGGTAGAAGGGATAACATCTGCGGCGGCTGGATTAATCATACATGCATGGTGCAGTGTACGTCCAAGTCCTTTAAAAAGAGCTTCTAATGCATGGTGACTGTTTCTTGCACGGATGATATCAATATGAAGGGTCATCATGGCGTGATCAGCAAGACCCTTAAGAAAATCATACGCAAGATCTACCTCAAAGGTGTTGATGCGTCGATCACGAAGCTCTTCTGAATAGACAAGGTTGCTTCGTCCACAGATATCAGCAACAACGCGAACTAAGGCTTCATCCATGGGAACATAACTATGACTATAGCGGAATATACCGCGCTTATCCTGTAAGGCTTTTCGAAAAGCTTGGCCTAAGCTAATACCAATATCTTCTGCAGAATGGTGGAAATCAACCTCAATATCGCCAAGACATTTAATGGTCACGTCGAAGAATCCGTGTTGGGCAAAGGCTGTAAGCATATGGTCAAAAAATCCGTTGCCCGTACTAATCGTGCCCTTTCCCTGTCCATCAATAGCAAGATGAATATGTATTTCGGTCTCTCCGGTTTTTCTATGTATTTCAGCTATTCTGCTCATGAGGTTCCTTTTCCAGATTGTAATGGGACTCTGCCCGTTTCATAACATTCGCAAGATCATTTTCGAGGACATTTGCACGGAGCTGTATATGTACAACAAGCAGCACAATGCTCACAATCAATATAAAAAATAGTATACTCAGGGTAGGCATAATTTAAAACTTTTTTAACAGTTTGATATAAAATGTTGCGATGAAGATGATGGTTGCGGCAATAATAATTGCACCACCAGAGGGAATGTTAAGCTCCATTTCAGCAGGAATTAATATTCCTGCCGCCGCGCTGATCGTAGCAAAGAGAGTGCTGTAGAAGGTAAATCCTTTGAGGGATTTACTCACATTGGCAGCTGATGCTGCGGGAATGACCAATAGGGCCTGTACCAATACCGCTCCAATAACTTTTACTGAAGCAACTGTGATGAGAGCAATAAATACTACAAAGAGATAGTTTACGGTTTTTACGGGAACTTTCCGTACATGTGCCAAGGAAGGATTGAGTCCGCTCAACATAATATAATTAAAGCCGAATATTCCCGCAGCAAGAGTGGCAAGTGAAGTAAAGAACAGAAGTGTGAGGTCTACCGTAGTGAGAGTTAAAATGTTTCCAAATAAAAATTCATCGAGAGTGTGAAGGTTTATATCCCGCGTAATTGCCAAGACCAGGGTTGAACCTATGGCAAGAGAGGCTGCAAGGAAAACCCCAATGAGGGTATCATTTGACATATTGGTCCGGTGGCGTAGAAAGTTGAGGAGAATTGCAAAAAGGACTGCAAAGGAGAAGAGTGAGATATATGGTGCCTGCACCGGTTCTCCAAGAAGGATACCGATGGCAATCCCGGTGAGGGTTGCATTACCAATCGCACTGGAAAAAAATGCCATTCGTTTTGATACGACGGTAGTACCGATAAAACCGAGAATTGGCCCTGACATCAGTGCCGCAAGAAGGGCATTAATTACAAAGCTATACTTGAGAGACTCGGGAAGGAGCCCCTGCTGTACCAGTTGCTGGATAGTATGGCGAATAAAATCAAAGAAAAATTCCACGGCAATCGCTCCTCGCTGGTATCTTAGTGGGTTGAAAATATTTTAAAGATGTGCTCATCGTCCATGACATCCTTCGGAACACCGGAAAACATCATCTGTTTTTTAAGACAGGTAACTCGATCCGCTTTTTCCTTTACTTCCGCAAGATCATGGTGTATCCAGATAATCGTACATCCCATATCCCGCATTTCATAGATGGTTTCAGAGAAAATGGATGAACCCATTTTGTCAACGTTGTTCATCGGTTCATCAAGGATAAGTAGATCGGGGCGGGGAAGTAAGGCTTGTGAAAAGAGCACTCTCTGCCGTTCTCCGCCAGAAAGCTCAGAAAATTGGTAGTGTTCTTTTCCGGTAAGATGCAATTTTTTTATCACCTCTTTCACTGCAGTGCGCCATCGCTTTGATATGCCAAGGAAGGCCGGTCGTTTTTGAATGCAGAGACCAATATAGTCAAGCACTGTGAGAGGAACCGTGGTGTCAATGGTAATAGCTTGCGGCATATACCCGGTTACCCCTTCTTTTTTCGGCCATTCCATGGTGATTTTGCCCGCATGATTAATCTGCCCCATGAGAGATTTGACAAAGGTTGTTTTACCCCCACCGTTAGGGCCGATTATGGCATGCACTTCACCGGGATAAGCCGTGAAAGAGACGTCTTCTAAGACATGGTTTTGTCCAAAATGTACCGAGATTTTCTCCGTTGTAATACATGGTCCATTACTCATGATCTGCCTCTCCCCGCAAGGCCTTCACTATTTGGCCAAGATTAAACTCCATCCATGTTTCAAAATGCTCCGCAGTGTACTCTCCATAGGAGAGGTGAGACAGGGGAATCGCACGGATATCTGTTTCTTCTTTCAACACGCGTACAAAGGGGTCATCATAGTCGTGTTCTGAGAACAGTATCTCAATATTTTTTTCCTGAATCATTTCAATCACCTGTCGCATTTGTGTTGCCGTAGGATTTAAACCGTGGCCGGGTTCAAGGACTGCGTTGACCGTGACGCCAAATTCCTGGAGAAGGTAGGAGTAACCGCCATGGGTCGTCGCACATCGTATATCTCCGGTTTCGATATCGGATAGTTTCTCTAAGTAGGAAAATTTGAGAGAACGAAGCCTACGGGCATATTCTCCGGCATTTTGTCGAAAGGTACTTTCCTGTTCCGGCATGAGCTGTGCCAATTCGTTTGCGATATGGTAAATTTGGCTGATGGAAGAAGATATGGAGACAAAGGTATGAGAATTAAGCCGCTCTGAGCCAACAGACTCCGGTATAAGCGGGACATTATCGTTTGCGTAAATTAGGGTTATTTCATCAGCTCTTCCCGACGCGCTCAGCATATCTTCGACAAAATCGTCATGGCCAATACCGTTTAATACAAGAACATCTACCGAATCAAGACGCATAATATCGCGAGCTGTGGCTTGGTACGCGTGCGGGTTTGAACCGTCTGTGACAGTTACCACGGACGCTTCGTCCTGTACGATATTCTTAACAAAACTGTAGTACGGGTGCAGAGCAACGCCAATGGTAAGGTCTCGTCCGAACCCACTGATAATAAAACAGAGTAGGAAAAGTGCTATTTGTTTTGTCATTTAGTTATCTCTCCTGCTTTGACCGGTCATGTTGATTAATTCACGCCACCCCGCATCTATTAAGGCACCTTCTGTAACTTCTGAGGGAAGAGTAAACTCACCACGTTTAAACCATATTGAGTAGGGGGATTCTTGTTCCGGTGACACGGACAATATTCCTTCCATACTTTTTGTAAATTGTATTTTCAAGAGGAATGATCCATATTCCTTCGGCTTAGCAGATCGACCAATGTACGTTCCCTGCACATGAAATTTACTTTCTCGTGTGCGCAAGCGCCATGAATACTCACCCTCTCCAGCTCGCAGAGATACACGTTCAAAAGGGGCAACGAGGCGTTGCTCCAATTCTCGAATAGTGGGCCAGCGGGCTGTGCCCCGCGTGGACATTTCATCTTGAAATATATTCAAAACCTCCGTGGCACCTTCGGTATAGAGATCAGAATACTTTTTCCACTCCGTGTCGTTCAGAACTTCTGAGGCGTTTTGTTGGTGAGATCGGAGTGTTTGCGGTCGCTCCCGTTCTATGTTTCGTAGAATAATAAGAAGCGCTGCTATGACAATAATCCCCACGGAGATCAAGCTAATTGCGAGAACTTCCTTTGAATCATTTGCCGGTTTTACCTCACGAGATATCATTATTTTTTCCTCTTCCTAAATCCAAGATAAAACCCAACTATACCACTGAGAAGAAATATAATGAGGGGAACCACGATGGGGAGGGGGAGATCCGCATCTGCCAAGGCATCTTCAGTGTCAAGATCGTCCGTATTGAGGACCGGTTTTTCCTGTTCTGTCTCATTTGACTCAAGAGGCCCCGTAATGGTTCGACTATGAGCACGGTCAAGCATAAGGGTAATGGTATAGGGCTCATCAGGACGGTCAATGGTTATATGCCCCTCTTCAGGAACTTTTCCCTGCCAGATGGGGCGTCCTGTTGCTCTGGCATGAAGCACAAGATTTGCTCCCACGGGAATACTTCCATCGGTAAGCCCACCTTCAATGTATACCATGGAGTCTTCCACCGGTTCCGCCATAAGTAAGACACCATGAGCATGTGAAAGGGAGATTAGCATAAAAAACAGGGGAAGCACCTTTTGTATCATCGTATCCTCTTTCTTGTTAGAGTAATATCATACTGTATAAATATAGTTACTGTTCACGGTACGGGATGTTTATTTTTCCCTAAATACGATTTCACCATCCGTAATCGTAAGTACGGCTTTTCCGTGCAAGGTTTCACCTAAAAAGGCTGAGTTTTGTCCTTTGGTACAGAATGCATCTGCCGACACGGTCCACTCTTTGTTAGGGTCAATAAGGGTAACATCACCTACGGTTCCAGGAGAGAGCTCTCCTCCTTCTACATGAAGAACCTCTGCGGGGGTAGTAGAGTGTAGGGCTACCCATTGTAAGGGAGATATCTTCTGAGAATGAACAAGCTTTGGAAGGGTTGCTCCGACGGTTGTTTCAAGACCGACAACACCGAAGGCTGCCGTATCGAAGCCACCATCTTTATCTTCGATGGTATGAGGAGCATGATCAGAAGCGATAAGGTCAATGCTTCCTGAAATAAGCCCCGCAAGAAGCGCTTCCTGATCTTCCGGGCCGCGTAAGGGTGGGTTCATTTTTTTGTATGTATCATATCCTACATCTGCATGGGTGTACCACAGATAATGCGCTGCTGTTTCTGCTGTAACAGGAACGCCTCGTTTTTTTGCTGCAGCAATAATACGGACAGCCCCTGCGCTTGAAACATGACAAATGTGAATAGGGGTATTTGTGTATTCAGCAATGGCAATATGTCGTGCCACATCGATATCTTCAGAGATAGAGGGGATTCCTGGAATTCCCCTTTGCACAGAGTAGGCTGATTCATCCATGGCACCTTCTGCGGCAAGATCTTTATCTTCACAGTGGCAAAGCACCGGAAGGGAAAACATCTTAGCATAGGTAATGGCATGCTTGAGCATGTCAGAGCGATAGACCGATTTTCCATCGTCCGACACAGCGCATGCGCCGGCCTTGTGCATCTCGCCGTACGGTGCCAGCTCTTCTCCAGCGAGGCCTTTTGACATGGCGCCCACGGGGTATACCCGAGCAGGAGAATAACGACTTTGCTGTTTGATATACCGTATTTTTGCTTCTGTATCTGTCACGGGGGTTGTGTTCGGCATACAGGCAAGTGCGGTAAACCCACCTGCGGCTGCAGCGGCAGTTCCTGTTTCAATTGTCTCCTTGTGTTCCCCTCCGGGTTCACGCAGATGCACATGTATGTCAATGAGCCCGGGGGTAATCCATTTGCCAGTTGCATCAATGGTTACGGTGGGGGTGAAATTGGAGGGAATCGTTCCTACTGCATATATTTTCCCGTCCAAGAGGGCCACATCCCCCACTTCGTCACGATTGTTTTTGGGATCAAGAATTCGCCCGTCGCGAATCAATATGGCGTCTTTCTTGCCCGTTCTTTGGGATACTTCTTTGGTATGTTCATTGTACATTGTCACCTCCGCCGAGTAGATACAGCACAGCCATTCGTGTCGCCACACCGTTTGTTACCTGATCAAGAATTAAAGAATTATCGCTGTCAGCAACATCTGAAGCAAGTTCAACGCCCCTGTTTATTGGTCCTGGATGCATAATAAGTGCATTCTTCTGTGCCCGTTTCATTTTTTCTGCATCAATCCCAAAAAAAGAACGATACTCCCGTACAGAGGGAAAGAGACCTCGTTGCTGCCGTTCAAGCTGAGGGCGTAAGAGCATAATTACATCAGCATCTTCAAGAGCGTCATTTACATCGGTTGTGCAGGGGCACCCCAAGGCATCATGATCGTGGGGGAGAAGAGTTGAAGGAGCGCAGAGAGTGACATTCATCCCAAGGGTTTTCATGCCCCAGATATTAGAACGGGCAACCCTGCTATGAAGTATATCGCCTACAATGGTAACTTTTAGGCCCTCCAATCGCCGAAGCCGTTGTCGTATGGTCATAATATCGAGAAGTGCTTGGGTTGGATGTTCGTTATAGCCGTCCCCAGCATTAATAATAACAGCATCGGTACAGGTGGTTAAAAAAAGAGGTATTCCTGCACTCTGATGTCGCACCACTATCATGTCAATCTTCATGGCTTCTATATTTTGTATTGTATCCTTGAGGGTTTCCCCCTTCGACACAGAAGAGCCGGAGGTTGAAAAATTAAGGGGATTTGCAGAAAGTCGTTTTTCAGCCATTTCAAAGGAAAGTCGTGTCCGCGTAGAGTTTTCATAGAAAAAATTAACCACTGTTTTCCCGCGGAGCGGCGGCACTACTTTTACTTCTCGCTGCAACACTTCATGAAATGTATCCGCCGTATCAAGAATTGTTGTAATGTCGTCATGAGAAACCCCTTTGAGGCCAAGAAGGTGTTTGATAGAAACAGGCATTATTGTCCCTCCCGCGGAAGAATTTGTACGGCTGTCTCCACCTTGTCCACGGTGGAGCAAAATAATCGCAAGGTGTTTTCCCGTGCTACGGTAGAGATAATTCGTCCTGAATAGTCTGGCTGTATAGGGATTTCCCGTTGCCCACGATCAACCAGTACAGCTAAGCGTACAGTGCCGGGACGACCCATATCCATAAGTGCATCAAGGGCTGCACGAATTGTCCGTCCCGTGTGAAGAATATCATCAACAAGGATAAGGTTTTTTCGCGATATGTTAAAGGGGATGTCTGTTTCTCGCGCTGGGCTTCCTGCGGCAGAGTAGCGATAATCATCCCGATAGAGGGTTGTGTCGAGAACGCCAAGGGGAAGGGATATGTTTTCAAAGGATTCTATGTTGTTGCGAATTTCCTGTGCAAGCCAGACTCCCCGTGTTTGAATCCCCACCAAGGCGAGACCTTCCGGAGCAGGTTCTTCTTCAACAATCTGCAGAGATATTCTCCGTATACACTGTTCTATTTCTTTGGAATTCATAACAGTTCTGCCCGTTTGCACTGCTCCTCCGAAGGTAAAACGTTTTCACTGGTAAAATAATTTTGATATTGCCTTTTTAGCTAATTTAATTTATTTATGTCCAATGATTCGAATTGTACAAACGCAAACATGTAAGGAGTTTTGTATGAAAATGAACGTGTTGACTGCCCTGTGTGTTCTTTTGGGGATCGTCAGTGCCGTGGGGCAAAATGCTCGCATGGCCTCTCTTGGTACATGGTCGCAACAGGATGCATCAGATCTACTGTATACGCCTGCTTTGATGACCCGGTATAATGACATGATACAGGTAACGGCAAATACAAATAATGATCACACCTTCTTTGTTGCAAAGCAAATGAATAGCGCCTTTTACCTTGGTATGAGCATTGAAGCACAGGACATTGTGCGCGGACGCTTTTACTCCCGTGCTGATGATTATATCACATTCTTAGAGATTGGTATTGACCCCTTTGATATGCCGCAATTCTTTGCCGCCTTAGATCTTGGCGCATTTTCATTAGGTGTAAAAACTCTCTATGAATTTGATCTCTACCGAGCAACATCAGAGGATGATGATGGTGACACCGATACAGAGCGTGAACTTGTTTCTACCAAAGGGGTGCATCTGTCAGCACTGTTAGGGGGAGAAAATACAACGCGCTTGAAACCAACCTTTACTATAGGGCAGCTTCGTGCAAGCTCCTATGAAGAGTCAGAAGCTCTTGATTCCGAGTTTGAAGAACGTACCGATTTCGGCCTTTTGCTTTCAACCGGTCTTGAAGCACGTATTCCCACGGCGGCTGCCGAACTCGTTCTTGCCGGTGCGTGGACGCTTGAGAAATATGAGTTTGAGGAGGAAGTTGACGGTACGTCCAGTTCTTTAAGTGATAATACGTATAGCGATATTTTTTGGGACTTTCGTGCTGGCCTTGTGGGTGAGATGCTTGATAATCTTCAGTGGGTCGCAGAGTATCGTGGAGCCATTGATGTAAACAAAACAGTTACTGATCCTTCCGGTTCGAGTGATGTTACAACGCGAACACGAAATACGGCGCATACGGCGGCGCTTTCCTTTGAGAAAGCCGTAGAAGGTATCTGGCGTTTTGAGCATCTTACTCCCCGGTCTGGTTTTGCCTATACGCTTCGCCCCGGTGGTTGGTCACGGCGTAATGATGATGAAGTGCGTACATCGTGGATAAACAGTGATGGAGTTAATCTTACTACCGGTGTTGGTATGGGTCTTGGTCGTACTGCCTTAGATGTGGATGTTAACTTTGGTAATTGGGATGGTGTCTTGACTGGTCCAACCGGTGCCGCTGCAACCCTCACAGTTGATTTTGGAAGTGGCTTTGAAGCAGCCACTTCTTCTGCTGGTGAGGAGCGTGAATAAGTTTTCTGGAATATGAATTATATGAGTTTTATAGCGACCTTTCTAAATGGAGGTCGCTTCTTTTTTGTGCCTGTATTATTTTTAGGGGATATTTTTATGGGATATGCACTATGATTTTTGATGTACTCTACGGCATAACAGGCCTCCCCCTTTTCCAAAGTCGTTTTTTCGCGGCTTCTGCTGCAGTGGTTCTTGCCTTTATTGGCGGCATGCTTTTGTTTCCTCCGTATATACGACTCCTTCGCCGTTTTCATTTTAGTTCTGAGCTCGACACTGCAAAGCGGCAACCCGTAATGCCTGCGGGGATTTTCTTTATGCTTCTGCTTATTCCCATTGTGTTGCTTACATCTCGATTCAATGTGTATGTTACCTCTGCCTTGATTGTCTATTTTTGTTACAGTCTCATTGGTGCTGTAGATGACATTGCCAAAATCTATAATAAACGTCGGTTAATTCGTAAGGAAATAAGCCTTAAGGATTATCAATATAAAACAGATGGCATCTCTGCATCTTTACGGTTGGGGCTCTATCTCCTTATTGCCACCATTACGGCCATTGTGTGCTACTGTCTTATTCCGGAAATTAATAGGGTCGTTACGGTTCCTTTTTGGGGCTCTTATGAAGGGGTTGAGCTTCCCGTATATGTCTTTATTCCCCTCATGTCTCTTGTTATTGCTATTTTGGCCAACGGCGTAAACTTTACCGATGGGTTTGATACCCTTGCCACGGTGCCCCTTCTTACTAATTTTGTATTTATCGCCTTGATAGGCTACGTATCAAGCAGGCCTGACTGGAGTCGTTATTTTATTATCCCGCAAATTCAAGGTATTAATGAAATTATTCCCTTTGTTGGAGCGGTCTTGGGTGTGCTCCTTGCGTTTTTGTGGTTTAACTCTCCTCCTTCAGATATTATTATGGGTGATTCTGGATCTATCGGTTTGGGAGGGCTTCTTGGTATACTCTTTGTGTTTACGAAGTCGGAGTTTTATATGCCCATTGTTGCCTTTGTGTTTCTTGTAGAGTTTGCTTCAAGTTTTATCCAGATATTCTATTATAAAATGACAAAAAAACGAATTTTTCTCATGGCTCCCATTCATCATCATTTTGAGATACATCTGAAACGAAAAGGGGTTTTTAATCGCAAGGGTGATGTGATCTCAAAAATCACGTGGCGTTTTCATATTCTTTCCATATTTCTTCTCGTGGTGGGACTTGTCTTATACATGAAGGTGAGGTAGGAATGGTAACAGATTTGGATAGCAACTATACCTCTCCTGCGGGGAAAGAGTTTTCCCTCGTTGCAGGACGATTTGCCTGTATATCCCCTGCGAGTTCTGTCTTGGATGCAGGCTGTGGGTATGGAGAGGGAGTGTGTAATATTGCTGATGAGTTTCGGTGTAAAGCTGTGGCGGTTGACTTAAATGAAGATAATATACGTGCTGCGCGTCAACGGGCAGAAGAGCGAAAAATAAGCCATCTCATTCAATTTGAATCGGAGAACCTTCTAAACCTCTCGCCTGCGCATCACGGTTTCGATTTGATTCTTGCTGAAGGAGGTATTCTCAGCTTGCTTGGTCGTGAGACAGGTCTCTCTCTTCTTGGTGAACGTCTTGCTCCGCGAGGGTGGCTTGCTTTTTCAGACCTGATCCTTCTGACAGGCATTGAAAATATTCCCCGTGAAGTTCTTCATATTTATGAAAATTCACGCTATCATTATGAGAATGAAGCATCCTATCGAAAGATGATTACCGGTGCTGGATTTGATATTCAGTTAATGACCCTGGTACCGCCCAGCGGATGGGATAACTACTATGCTCACATGGCTCGACGACTGGAGGATAATGATGGGATGTTTGCTGACCCTGCAGTGAAAAAATTGTTTCATCGTGAAATCGATATCTTTTATCGTCTTGAGGGTTTTCGCTATATCGGCTACCTGTTCGGCATGCTGAGGAAAAAAAGCGATCTATAAAGAAACGAACGCTTATACGGGGAAAGCGTTCGTTCTCATAACTCGGGGAAGTTATGGGGCTTAAGAAGCCACTCATTGACCGTATCGGTCATACACTGCTCATACTTTATTATTTTTTTCTTAGGGAATAAAAAGTCGTTTTTGTACGTGTGTGCCCTCAGATGAACGAAGGCGAAGAATGTATATTCCTCGGGCTAGTTCGGAGAGGTCAACCTGGGTTTCTCCTGCGGGAAGAGAGAGTTTCTTTCGTTCTCCTCGAGGAGTAAACAAGAAGAGTTCTTCTGGCTTTTCAGCAAAGTTGAGTAGTCGTCCCTTTTGTGTAATAACACGGGGAGGGGCCTGCTGGTTTTTATCGGGAAGAGTTGTGGTGGGGGTGTCTTTCTGTAATATGAGAGAGTCCTTGTGGCTGGAAGATAGGATGATTTCAGCGGATTTTTCAATGCCCTCAAGCTCTGTTTGTAGGGAATAGGTGCCACGAAACCCCCGGAAATTAAGGGTGCCTTCGGCAGTTGTACGTACTTTCTTGTTTGTTGTCCACAGAGTGTCCCATAAGTACCGTATTGAATCAGCCACGGGTTTTGCACTTTTATCTACCCGGTACAGACCAGCGCCGTTGCTTCCATGTATCGGAGCAACCCACTGTTTTTTGTCCCAAAATCCCCACAGCAACATTCCTTCTACAGCAGGGTGGGAAAAGACTGTTCGTATAAATCTGCTATATTGTTCAGCCTGTTCCTCCTCACAAAGATGAAGCCCCGATTCTCGTGTTCCCATATCAAATTCCGTGATTTTTATGGGGAGTCCTGCTCTACTGAGTTCGTCAAGGCGGTGCCGTATTACTTCTGGGGAGATGGAGTTATTTCCGAAGTGTCCTTGAACACCAAGACCATGGATTGGTACATTGCGTTCACGCATGCCTGTTACCAAATCTACAAAGTTCTCTGCCTGTCCTCCTGCCAGTAAGGAGTATTCATTAAGAAACAAGCGGGCATCAGGGTCTGCCCTATGTGCCCAAATAAAGGCGGAATCAAGCAGTGCCCATTCGTTATCTGGAAAGAGGTGAACCGTCTTGCGAAATAGGGCGAGTTCATGAATGGGCTCATTCCACACATCATACTCCTGAATTTTGCCTCGATAGTAGGAGACATCACGGATAATGCGCTCACGAATTGCATCTACAAGTTCTTCCGGGGCGAGGCTGTTAGACCAGTGATCCTCAAATCCGTATTGCTGTAGCCCCCACATGAGAACATGCCCACGCAGGGGGATATCGTGCTTTTTTGCATATTCAGTGTATTTGCGCATGTTTTCTCTGTCGGGGCTTCCCGGTACAGGTTCAAAATCTACCCATTTTAAGGCATTCTCCGTAACTATTTCTGAAAAATATTCACGCGTTTTCTCTCGGTACCACGAATCATAGGGGCCAATTGTGTCAAGATTGAAGGCTGTGCCGAAGGAAAATTCGTGACGTTGGAGCTTAATCTGTACATCGGTATGCCTCATGGGGCTTCCCGTTTTGTCAAATAGGTGGAGGGAGAAATCTTCTTTGCGTATGCTGTCAATACGTGCGGGGGCATCATGGTACCATTGGTTGGTTTCATCAATTTCTTCAATTTCATACAGAGATATGTTATCTAAATGGTAGATTCCTTCACCTGTGGCAAGTCCTATATTGATAATTAATGCATCGGTTCCGCTGGTGTCGCTGTAGAAATTTCCTGAGAAATGTTGAAACTCATCTTCTTGAATATTTAAGCGAAACCCTTCTTTATACGTCCAGTCATCATAGGAGACACTGACATGAATTGGTGCGGGTCCCCGTGCATCCATGGAAAATCGGTAGAGCTGGTTTTTACGGGCAGTCCATGAAGGGACTCTAATTTGAATATGCCAGTTTTCTTCCTGTTTTTCAGATATCTCAATCTTTGCCCCGTAGTTTCCCGATGCAGCTGCTTCAGAAGATTGGAAGTTGGCTGAAAAGAGGTCTGTAGAAACGTGGTCAGCATGGGTGACTTCCCATGAAGGATCGTAGCGTTCAAAGTCTCCGGTGGGAATAAGGTTTTCTCCATGCAGGGGGAGTATCATACACGCAAGAATACTATGGAAGACATATAGTATGATTCGCCGTTGCATTGATTCCTCCAAAAAAACGGGTATAACGTATATTATACTTCGGAAAATGTGGTTGTGCAGGTTTATTTGATGAGGAGATACGGGTATGATTCTCGGGATTGGTACGGATATCGTTTCGGTGGCTCGAATTACGCGGGTATTGCAGAAAAAATATGCCCATCGCTTTATCGACCGTGTCTTCACGCCAGCAGAGCAGGAGTATTGTGAAAAACAGGTTGGCGGGCGGTATGAAAGATATGCTGCACGATGGGCCATAAAGGAAGCCCTCTACAAGGCATTGCCAGAATCGTGTCAATCTGGTGCAACATGGCGTTCTGTAGAATGTGTGCGTAGCACGGGTAAGGGGGGGGTTCATATTTGTTCGCAGGAGCTTTCGGCTCAGCTTTCTGAATATGGAGATCTGCAAGTGCATCACTCAATCAGTCATGACGGTGGTGTGGCCGTGGCCTTTGTTATATTGGAGGTGTCTCCATGATTATTGTTGGGATCGACCCGGGGACTGTCGTTACGGGGTTTGGGGTACTCTCAGTAGAACAGGGACGGGTGCAATGCCGCGAATACGGTGTCATTCGAACTGGTAGAGATGACTCCTTGGTTCGTCGTCTTCGTGATATTTATGTAAGTCTCCAGTCAATTTTAAGTCGTTGGGAGCCACAGGTGGTCTCTGTTGAAAAAGCCTTTGTCGGAAAAAATATACAGAGTGCGCTCAAGCTGGGTCAGGCACGGGGGGTTATCCTGCTTGCTGCAGATCAGGCGGGGGCATCGGTGGTTGAGTTTGCTCCCACCACGGTAAAAAAAAGTGTCGTGGGAAATGGGCGTGCGCAAAAAGAGCAGGTGGAATTTATGCTTCGTCGTATTCTCCGTCTTTCTCCAGAGCCAATTAAGGATGACGCCTTTGACGCCTTAGGGCTGGCTCTTTGTGCATACAACCATGGCAATACATATTGACTCTTCTTTTACGATGTGACAAAACGTATTTTTACAGATACAGTATGCGGGGAGCGTTACAATATGTATGAGTTTATTCGAGGAATTCATGTTAGTTCCGGTATCGATTATGCGGTGATTGATGCCGGGGGAGTCGGATACCGACTCGGCATTTCGCACAATTGCAGTATTGCCTTACCCCCCCGTGGAGAAGAGGCCTGCCTCTTTGTTCACTTTCATGTGACAGAAAATAGTCAAACTCTCTATGGGTTCATCGATCATCAAGAGCGTTCCCTCTTTGAAATTTTAATTGGTGTTAATAAGATTGGTCCGCGTGTTGCCTTAAACATTCTTTCCACTTTGACCGTGAGTGAAATTGTTTCTGCAGTTACGCAGGAGCGCCCGGCCCTGTTTACGTCCGTATCTGGGGTGGGGGCAAAAACAGCATCCCGTTTGGTGTTGGAGTTACAGGATAAGCTGGATATGGAGTTGATGGGAACCTCTCTCTCGCCTTCCACCAATGAGCATGTCGAACAGGAAGGTGCATCAGAGTATACCCTCGAAGATGAGGCTTATACTGGTCTTATAGCCCTAGGCTTTACGGATGGACAAATAAAAAAGGCTTTGGAACGTATGCGTCAGTCTGATACGGTTTGTGAGACCGTTGAGGAGTGTATTACCAAGGCATTGCAGGTGATATGAACAGTAATATAGAACGAATAGTTTCTCCCGTGAGCGAAGAGCATGATGTTGATTTGGATCGAACCCTTCGGCCGCAAACCTTCGCTGATTTTATCGGGCAGGAGCAGTTAAAACAAAATCTTTCAGTTTTTGTTGCTGCGGCAAAAAAACGGGGGGAGGCTCTCGATCACATCCTTTTTTCAGGTCCGCCGGGATTGGGAAAAACAACCCTTGCACGAATCTTGGCGAATGAAATTGGCGTTGGAATTACCATTACGTCGGGGCCAGTTTTGGAGAAAAAAGGTGATCTTGCCGGAAATGTGACGGGGTTGGAAGAGCGGGAAATTTTCTTTATTGATGAAATTCATCGGTTAAACCGAGTGGTGGAGGAGTCTCTTTACCCAGCAATAGAAGACTTCTGCTTTGATATTGTAACAGGTGAAGGGCCAGCGGCAAAATCAATTCGTCTTCCTCTCAAGCCCTTCACTTTGGTGGGGGCAACCACGCGGGCAGGGTTACTTACGGCTCCCATGCACGCGCGCTTCGGCTATGTCGGGCGTATGCAGTATTATACCCCTGAAGATCTACAAAAAATTGTTCTTCGCTCTGCAAAGCTTTTGAATATTCCCTGTGACCCCGGTGCTGCTTTAGAGCTTGGTCGCCGTTCTCGGGGGACACCCCGTATTGCAAACCGCCTACTGCGGAGAACCAGAGATGTAGCTGACGTTCGGGGCAATGGTCATATTACCACGGACCTTGTGCACAAAACCTGTAAAATGCTCGGGATAGATACGGGGGGGCTTGATGAAATGGATCGAGCGATTCTCTCCGCGATAATTACCCATTATAAGGGAGGTCCCGTAGGTATTAAGAATATTGCCGTTGTCGTAGGGGAAGAGTCTGATACAATTGAAGATGTGTACGAACCATATCTTATTCAAGCGGGGTTTCTAAAACGGACTCCAAAAGGGCGCGAAGTAACGTCTAAGACCTATGGGTACCTCGGTATGTCCCGTAAAGAGAGTTCCACGGGGCAGATTAATCTGTTTGACTTGGAAAGTGAGTGATTATGAGTTTATTTGACTTAGGCAGGCTCTTGCTGATATCTGGTGTACTTCTTTTTATACTGGGTATTCTTTTTATCTATTTTCACGACCTTCCCGATGGAAAGCTATGGGGTGATATGTTCCTTCGCCGCGGAGGGCTTAGAATTTACGTCCCCGTAACCACGACGGTATTCGTAACCCTTATTATTACCTTGGTGGTAAATATCTTTCTTCGTTAAAGTTATGAATCTTTGTTCATAATTTTTGAGTCAATTCTGTCACGTAGCAAGGTGGAAGCCTCAAAAATAGGTTTAAAACTTTTATTTACTTGTACCACCTCATTCGTACGGGGGTTTCGTGCTCGGTGTGCAGAGCGCTCCTTTGTCTTAAATCGCCCAAACCCGCGAAGCTCAATATTTCTTCCTTGTTGCAAAGCCTTGCCGATACTGTTCATAAAAGACTCTATCACAAGTTTTGTGTCGCTTTGAGTTTGATTACACTGCTCAGAGAGGCGTTCTACCACTTCCCGTTTTGTTATGTTTTTCATATGGTCTCCATATTTTTTACGATGAAACAACCCACACATTCTAGCATAGATAGAAAAAAATGTCAATTACTTTTTAAAAACCGTATCTTATGCAGGGCAAGTTTGTCGAGAGGGTGCTCTTCCAGTATTGCCTTGTATGTGTCAATGGCCTTTTGTATCTGCTCTGATTTTTCATACGCGGCTCCAATTTGATAGCGAACCAAGCGTGTATCAGGACTTCTTTGCAACGCCCTATAGAAATAGGGGAGAGCTCCGCGAGGACGTCCTTCTTTAAGATACAGTATTCCAAGATTATAGTTACTTTGCCAATGAAGGCTGTCTGTTGCTCGAACTGTCTCAAAATAGTTAGCTGCCCGTATGGGGGTATCAAGATGTGAGAAATAGAGTGTGCCGAGGAGAAAGTTCGTTTTCACATCTTCCGGTTTAAGGTGCACCGCTGTTGATAATGCTCGGGCGGCATCTTTATAGCGCTCTTTTTCTAAGAGAATTTTTCCTCTGAGGAGATGACCTTCATGGAAAAGAGGGGTTCTATGGAGCATTGTTTCAATACTTCTCAGCTGTTTCGCAGTAGCTCCTTCTTTTTTGAAGTTACTGTATGATGTAAGAAATATTCCCATGGAAGAGTGGTTGTTTTTGGAACGTAGGGCGGTGCCCAGTTTCTCTGTAATGGTGTAGTCATGGGAGTAGATACGACACCCAATAGTTTTCAGGATATGGGAATCATCTTCTATCAGAGCAAAAAATGAGGGAGAGTTGAGGCTGTCAAGAAGTTCTTTTGTGGGGAGAGCACTGGCGTAGAGAGTTTCTGCGGAAGAACTGTTTTCAAAATTCTGGATAATATAGGTAAGCACTCTTCGTGCATCTTCATGGCGGTTGACTTGCAATAGCAGTTGTGCCATGAAGAGGTGATAGGCTTTGTGGGCAGGGTCGGTTTGGCGAAGGTATTCAGTGTACTTAATAGCTGTGGATATATCTGAGCGACGAGTCGCTTCTTTTGCTGCTGCTTTATACGCCTTCCTCCGGAGTTTTTCTGAAAGCTGGGTCGATGGTTCTTCAAGGGGTGCTGCGCCTTTTGTTGATATCTCTGAAGGAGTGGCGAGTGCCCATATAATAAGAAGTGTAAGTACTGCAACGGTGAGGCTGATAGTGGTAAAGACAATAAACCCGAGGATTTGCCGTTCCCGTGAGGAGAGAGGGAGGTTTTTGATAAGTGGAAGGGTTTCAAATACGGCAAGTTTATTCATGATTACTCTCCATGGCTACTCACATAAAAAAGGAGAGCTGAGAGAGCTCTCCTCCGTATGGTATATGCAGATATTCTTATAATCCGAAATCTCCGATGAGTTTATCTGCCAAGGTATCAGCAAAATTGGAAGAGTTATAGTACCCCGACTCAATTTTTTCCTGGACATCGGATATGCGTTCATCCCGTATGTCCGGTTCGGCGTCTAGGCGTGCTGATAATAACTGAGCCTGTGCTTCTGTTCCGTGTGTTTTCGCGGCGGAAGCTGAAAGGCTTGCTGTATCTGTCCGCCCTGTTCGGGAAGGGCTTTGTGGTCCAGCGGTCTTCTTTTTATCAGAAGTGGAGTGTATTTTTCTAAATTCGGCTGAGACCATGTTGTTTATGGATTCAAGTCTCATACCAACCTCCTGTGTCATGTTTGTCTCTATGTAAGAGATCGGAATAATTTTCCTGTATCTTTAGGAAAAAGGGAAAAAAGTGCATTCTTTTATACCCCGCCAATCATGGTGAACATGGGCATGTACATAGCAATCAATATGCTACCAATGATAATGCCCATAATAACAATCATAATGGGTTCAATAACGCTGGTTAAACTTTCCACGGCAGCATCCACTTCTTCTTCATAAAATTTTGCGACCTTGGCAAGCATGCTTGATATATCCCCTGTTTTTTCACCAACAGCAATCATGTGAAGTACCATGGGGGGGAATATTCCCACGTCTTTCAACGGGGCTGAAATACTTTTCCCCCCTTTTATCTCTTCTACAGAGCGGAGTAGGCCTTCTTCAATGGGTTTTACCCCTGCTGTCTTAGCTGTAATGGTCATCGCTTGGATGATATTAATCCCTGATGACAGGAGTGTTCCCAAGGTTTGGGAGAATCGACTTACTGCTGTTTTAAGAACCAAATTTCCTACAACAGGGGTGCGAAGGATGAGTTTGTCGATATTTCGTTTTCCTCCCTCCGTTTTGTTGTATTGGTAGATTCCCGTAGCAATTGCTACAATTATAAGTACAATTTGAATAAAATAGGTGCGGAGAAAATTGGATACGTCAACAACAAGTTGTGTTGATGCTGGAAGATCTCGTCCCATGCCTCCGAAGAGATCTGCAAAGGTTGGGACTACAAAGGTAAGCATAATGGTGGTGGCAGCCACACAGACAACAATCAATACTATGGGATAGGTGAGGGCACCCTTTACTTTTCGCCGAAGCTTACTGTTTTTTTCCATGTATTCTGCAAGACGGAGCAGTATTTCATCAAGATTACCGGAGGCCTCACCAGCGGCAATCATGTTGCAGTACAGGCCATCAAAAATCTTTGGATGCTTCCGCATTGAGTCAGCAAGGGTATTTCCACCCTGTATATCCATGGAGATTTCCTTCAAAGCATTTTGGAGTACGGGAACTTCCGTTTGTGCTGCCAAAATATCCATACATTGCACGAGGGGAAGGCCTGCGTCAATCATTGCGGCAAACTGCCGAGTAAATCGGGAGACATCGTCGAGTTTGGGATTTCCCTGCATAAATCCCAACTGCTTTTGCTTCTTTTCTCGTACCGATGTCGGGCGTATCCCTCGTTTTCGTAACTGCGCTATGACACTGTTTTTATCAGCGCCCTTAATTTCACCATTTACTTGTTTTCTATTCTTATCAACGCCTGAATATTGAAAGGTTGGCATTCTCTCTCCTTTATGAGTGTTTATTCAAACAGCAGCTTTTCCAAGCCTTTTGGGTCGGGACTCTTTTTCATAATGTCCTTGAGGGATACACTATTCTCATGGTAGAGTCGAGCCAAATCGCTGTTCATTGTGTGCATGCCGTCCTGTGATCCCACTTCCATCATACCGGGTAGTTGATGGAGCTTATCATCACGGATGAGCTGCCGAATCCCGGAGTTTGGAACAAGGAGTTCCGTGGCAACAACCCGCCCGCCTTGTACTTTGGGAAGAAGACTCTGGCTCACAATTGCCTCAAGTACCATGGAAAGCTGCGTACGAATAGTTGATTTTTGATTTGCGGGAAATACGTCAACAATCCGGCTGATTGTTTTTGGGGCTGAATTTGTATGGAGGGTTGCAAAGGTGAGGTGCCCTGTTTCTGCAATTGTTAAGGCAGCTTTTATGGTTTCCAAATCGCGCAACTCACCGATGAGCACGATATCTGGGTCCTGTCGAAGTGCCGACTTTAAGGCCGTTGCAAAATCGTTCGTGTCATGATCAATCTCCCGTTGATTAATCATGCATCCTTTATGATGGTGCACAAACTCAATGGGGTCTTCGATTGTGAGAATATGTTCGGCCCGGTTTTCGTTGAGGTAGTCAATCATCGAGGCCAAGGTGGTCGACTTACCGCTTCCCGTAGGTCCCGTTACAAGAATAAGGCCGTTGGGACGATCCATAAGATCTTTAATTATGGGGGGAAGCCCCAAGTCATCGAAGGCATGAATTTCTGTGGGGATAATTCGTAGAGAGGTTGCTACACAGCCGCGTTGAAGAAATACGTTTGCCCGAAATCGTCCAATATTTTTAGCACCAAAGGAGAAGTCAATTTCGTTGTTTTGCTCAAAATGCTTTCGCTGCTTTTCAGTCATAATGCTGTATGCAAGGGCTTCTGTTTGGGTTTTGTTAAGCCGCTCTGTCCCACCGGGGTTCAGTTTTCCGTCAATACGGTACATGGGGGGGAGTCCTGCTGTGATATGAACGTCGGACGCCCCAAGGTCGAGGCATTTTTTGAGCAGTTCCTGAAATGATGCCATGGTATGTCTTCTCCCGGTTATCCATTAATTCACCTAAATATAACCTAGTATACCCTTATTCAGCAATTATTTCACGAAGAAATTCCCATTTCATTCTTCACGGATAAAATTGCCTTGCGGGAAATAACAAATATTATATTATCTGAAATCAGTGTGCAAAGTAACTATTCAATTTACAGGAAGGTTTTAGAATGACTGACACAAAGAGAAATAATGGTTCGTTCAGTTTTTCAAAAGACAACGAAGTTCTCATTAAAGAGAAAAGCGGTGATATGACCAGGGAACCGTGGCTTATGCTTCTTGCACGTCGAGAAAAAAAGCCTACGGAAACACTCTGCTGGGGATTGACAAATAATGGTACTACCTTCGCCCGTATTGGTACACAGGAAGGTGATATCCTGAATGGCTTCGTCCATGAAGATCCGTATAAGACTCGTCTTTTGGGGCCCTACGCCTATCTTGTTGATGAGGATGGTTCGTATTTTTCCAATACGTGGTATCCTGTACTACACGAAGACCAAACCCTTGATACCACCTACGGCTTCGGCTACGTTGTCTATAAAACCTCCTATAACAACCTTGATGTTGAGACAACCAACTTTGTTCCGAATGAATATGATGCCATGGTGCAAATACTTAAAATTAAGAATACAGGGTCATCGCAGCGTACGGTAAAACTCTATAATGTGAATCCCATTAATATTGGTGATGCTCGGGATATACAGTTTTCCGGATTTAATACACTCATGATGGGTGGCGCTACTATTGATCGTGATGTAAACGGTGTTGTGTGGCGTAATAGCTATGGGATCCCTTTTACTGATAATGAAGAACGAATTAACGGCGTTTTTGGAAAAGTTGCGGTGCACACCACCTCCTTGGAAAATAAAAGCTTTTCTACTCGCTATGATGAGTTTGTTGGTCACCACACGAATACCATGGCAAATCCGGAAGCAGTTGTTTCAGGCGCAGAGCTTCCCAACCGTGATGCCCATGAACTTACTTCTGCCTTGTCTGCTATTCAAAATGAATTAACCCTTGCTCCCGGTGAAGAGCGTGAGGTTGTTGTTGTATTAGCAGCAGCAAGCACTGAAGACTACTACTGCGAAAACAAACGTGACCTTAAGGCCTTTCTTGCAGATGCCCTGAAACCGGAAAAAGCATGGAAGATGTTCCAATCTGTAAAGGATGATTGGAATGGCGAGCTTGATATGCTCCAGGTTTCAGTTGATGGACTTGAAGAGTTGACACCAAGCTTTAAGTGGTTGCAGTATCAGTGTGCCATGGTTGCTCTTCTAAACCGTATGAAATCTCGTTTTCACTCTGGTTTTGAGTATGGATATGGGTTCCGCGATATTCTTCAAGATCTTTTGGCTCTGTTGCCCTACGATCCGGCAGGTGCCAAGGAGTTGATTAAATATACTGCTCAGCAAATGTTTTCTGATGGATATGTGTATCACAATTTCTATGTGAGCTCTCCCGGCGTAAAAGAGTTTGTTGCCAGTGATGATCCCCTCTGGCTTATCTTCGCTGTGTGTGAGTACATAAAAGAAAGCGGCGATATGGATATCCTCGATGAGGTTGTGCCTTACGTTGATGCCATGGAAGGGCATCCTCCTGCAAAAGGTACCATCCTTGAGCATTTAGAAACCGGTATCCATAAAGTGTGGACTCAGTCGGATGAAGGACTTCCCTATCTGCTTATGGCAGATTGGAATGATGATCTTTCCGGTCTTTTTGCTCACACCTCAACTATGGCAGCACAGCAGCTCTACAAAGCCTTGAATGATATGGTAGAACTTCTTGAGCTCAAAGGGGCTGATTCAGACTTGGTTGCCGACTACAAGGAAAAGGCAAAAATTGTAAAGAAGAGTGTAGAGGAGCGTTGTATTGATAAGCGTGGACATTATATCCGTGCGGTTGCTCCTAAAAATGGTGATTTTGAATCTGCTTTAAATAAAATTAAGCCTGGTATGAGCGGCTTGGATATGGAAGATATTCGCAAAGAGCTCACTGATGCTAAAGAGGCCGGACATCTGATTGATATGGGCAGCAGTGACACCGATGGATATACCTTTCTTTCAACAATTGCCTGGGCAGGATTCTCTGGGATTGCTGATAAGGATCGTTTCGCCAAATGTGTGGATGTGTGTGATGCCGATCTTGATGATCCTTACGGTGTAATGCTTTGTCAAGGTGATACGGAGATGGTTGAAGGGAAACTTCCCAGTGATGATCAGGCCTGGAAAAGAAATGCACCGGGTAAAAAAGAAAATGGTGGCGGGTTCCGTCATTTGGAATCTTGGTATATTGCATCGTTGGCGAAGTTTGGCTACGGTAAGAAAGCAGTTGACGTATATATGAAAACACTTCCTGCAAAATGCTCAGAAAAAGATCCGTACCAATACGCGGTTGAACGTTTTGTCTATCCTGAGTATATTTCCGGTCCTGCATCGAATGATCATGGAAAAGCAGGGCATACGTGGCTTACTGGTACCGCGCCGACTCGACTGGGTGTTTTGATTGACTGGATCTTTGGGGTTCGTCGAGATTATAAGGGTCTTGTTATTGATCCATGTGTGGACCCTCAGTGGAAGAAGTTCTCCTTGGTGCGTCATTTCCGTGGATGCAAGTTTACCATTAATTTCAGCAATCCTCAGGGGGTTGAAAAGGGTGTTGCATCTATTACTGTTGATGGTAAAAAGATTGATGGTCAGGTTATTCCCGTTACTTCTGCATCGTGTTGTGATAATTGCGAGCACGTTGTTGATGTGGTCATGGGATAAGCGAGTACTATTTTCGGGTATAGTGAGGGGAAGATCATTTGATCTTCCCCTCCTTTCGTATAGGGAAGCGAAATATTGTTGCAAGGGAGTATGGTCCTTATATAAATTATAGGTGGTACGCCTATACTAACGGGAGGTAATGTGCAACAATCAAGGGCTGAGTCCCTCTATTTCAGAGATATTAATAAATATGATCTTCTCTCTGATGAAGAAGAGTTGGAAGTTATTGAGCGTGTACAAAAAGGTGATAAAAAAGCCGCGGATACTCTCATAACGTCAAATCTTCGATTTGTTGTTAGTGTTGCTCGCAAGTATCGAGGGCGTGGCTTAAGCTATTTAGAGCTGATTAATGAGGGCAATCTTGGCCTTTTAAAGGCTGCGCAACGGTATGATAAAGAAAAGAAAGTAAAATTTATTTCCTACGCGGTGTGGTGGGTGCGCCAGTCTATTCAAAAGGCTGTTTTTGAACAGACCTCCTCCGTACGCATTCCCATGAATAAAATCACCTTGGTAAATAAGTTTAAAAAAGCCTTAGAAGCAAATGATGGAGATTTTGATAAGACGATTAATCAGGAAGAGTTTCGTGGAAGTAAAATAGATATTCTTGATGTGCTTGAAAAAAGTGTTGAAATCTCCCTTGATACACCAATTGGAAACAGCCCCGATGATGATGGGGGGCGTTCGCTCCTCGATATTATTAATGAGCCAGCAACGCAGGAAGATGAAAGTGCGATGCGGGAATTAACCGGAATTATCAATAAAGCCATGATGCGGCTCAACTCCCGGGAAGAGAAGATTGTTCGTATGTATTATGGGGTAAATTTTTCAAAAAGCTTTACCCTTGAGGAGATTGGCGAGGAGCTAAATCTTACGCGCGAACGTGTACGTCTGATTCGCGATCGGGCATTGCGAAAGCTGTATAAAAACCCCACGGTTCGTGAAGAAATGAACGATTATATTGATGATAAGGGGATGTGACTCCTTTTTTGTAAAGATTCTTCTCTTCTGGTTTTGCAGGATTTATTTTTAGCCAACTTTACTCAGAGGAGCGTTCTTATAATGGATACCGTTGCAGTTGTCGATTTCGGGGGACAGTACACTCATCTTATCGCAAATAGAATACGTCGCTTGAATGTGTATTCAGAAATTGTTCAACCAGAGATAACACCCGAAAAACTGCGTCGCTATTCTGCGATTATTTTTAGTGGTGGTCCTCATTCGGTGACAGATCCCAACAGCCCCACTGTAGATCCACGTATTCTTGACATGAACATTCCGATTCTCGGTATCTGCTATGGACATCAGCTTATTGCAAAACTCATGGGTGGTTCGGTATATTCTGCTGGTTCTGCAGAGTATGGTCGCGCTGCTATTCGTATTACAGATAAAAATACGCTCTTTGCCGAATGTGACGATACTGAACATGTGTGGATGAGTCATGGAGATTCTGTGGAAGAGCTTCCTGAAGGGTTTTCCGTACTTGCCTCTACGGATGATTGTCCCTATGCCGCGGTTGTGCATACAGAAAAACGTCTTTTTGGTATTCAATTTCATCCTGAAGTAACTGATTCAGTACACGGAATGGAAATGCTCGATAATTTTCTCTCCTTCAGTGGCGTGCAACGAGACTGGTCGTCTAAAAACTTTATCTCTGAAATATCTGAAGATATCCGAAATCAGTGTGGAGATCGGAAGGTTTTTCTGCTGGTTTCAGGTGGGGTTGATTCCACCGTTGCCTTTGCACTGCTTAATACCGTTCTTGGCCCTGATCGAGTAGTCGGCTTGCACGTTGATAATGGGTTGATGCGGCAAGATGAGTCAGCTGAAATAATGACTTTCATGAAAGAAAATGGCTTTGACAACCTTCATATCTACGATGCAGAAGAGGAGTTTCTTTCCGTACTTGCCGGGAAATATTCTCCAGAGGAAAAACGAAGTATTATCGGTACTGAGTTCATCGAAGTTAAGACACGTGCACAGAAAAAAATGGGGCTTAATTCTGATGAATGGATGATTGCCCAAGGAACCATCTATCCGGATACAATTGAATCTGCAGGAACAAAAAATGCGAGCAAGATTAAGACACATCATAATCGTGTTGATGTTGTTCTTGACCTTATTGAACAGGGGTTGGTTATTGAGCCCTTGGCTTCTCTCTATAAGGATGAAGTTCGATTGGTTGGTGAGGAACTGGGTATTCCTCATAATCTCGTGTGGCGGCATCCCTTTCCTGGCCCGGGCCTTGGGGTTCGTTGTCTGTGTTCTCCTGGTGGTACGGAGAACATTCCCACCCATGATGCAAGTACAGTACAAGATATTGCTGATGCAGAGGGCTATATTGGACAGATTCTCCCAATTAAATCGGTGGGGGTGCAAGGCGATAGTCGCACCTATGCGCATCCAGCCCTGCTCTGCGGTGACCGAAATTGGGAAAATCTTGACTCAATTTCTACGCGCCTTACCAATTCTGTCCGCGGGGTAAACCGTGTTGTCTATGCCCTCTATATTGAAGACAAGGCGGAGTACAATCTTGTTGAAGCTTACCTTACGAAGGAGCGCCTTGATCGGCTTCGTGTTCTTGATCATATTGTAACAGAAACCCTGTATGCGACAGGAGAATATGATACAATTTGGCAGATGCCGGTGGTACTTCTTCCTTTAGTGAATTCTGCGGGCAATGAGTGTGCTGTGTTACGCCCGATTGTATCGCGTGAGGCCATGACAGCTCGTTTCTGTCCTCTCACTGATACTGCTATAGAATCAATTATTGCACAAGCAAAAGAGATTGATGGCATTGGAGATATCTTCTTTGATTTAACTCATAAACCCCCGGGAACAATTGAGTGGGAATAATCGTGGTGAGTTGCCCCTCTCTTTTCGGGTGGCATTTTTTGACATTTTTTTTAGACGGTGTATGGGTATAACTCATAAAAAAACTTTTTCCTGTTTTTTTGTGATATCTATGTATATTAGGCATGTCTAACTATTCGTGTAACCAGTATATAAGCAAAGGAGCTCTTTTGGAAAGTATCGTCTATAGTTTTTATGCGGGTATCTCTACAGCCCTTGGAGTTGTATTACTCATGATCTTCGGAAAGCCAAATAAACAAGCCTTGGCGACGTTACTTGGTTTTGCTGGTGGGATTATGATTGCAATTTCTCTTTTTGAATTACTACCGGAGTCTGTTGATATTGGGTCGATGCCTGCTTCCGTGGTAGGTTTTATTTTTGGAGTTGCCCTTATGTTTCTCGTCGATAAGGTTCTTCCTCACTCACATGTTGCTACGCCGGATAGCTTTGAAGTGGAAAATCCAGAAAAGATACAAGCTGTTGAAAATCCTATTTTGCGTACGGGGTATTTAGTCCTTTTTGGGATAGCCCTGCACAACTTACCTGAGGGAATCGCCATTGGAGCAGGGTTGGAGTCAAGTCCGCAGCTGGGACTCATGGTGGCTGTTGCTGTTGCTCTTCACAATATTCCTGAAGGCCTAGCCATTGCGGGGCCATTAAAATCGGGCGGTCTTTCAAGCTTTAAAATACTCCTTCTCACACTCTCCGCTGGACTTATGACTCCCGTAGGAGCTATAATTGGGCACTTCTTTTTTAATCTTTCTGAAGTGTTTGTCGGGGGAGCTCTTGCCTTTGCTGCTGGTGCTATGGTGTATATTGTAAATGATGAACTTGTCCCCAACGCAAATAAATTGCACACTCATTTTGCCAATCTTGGCATTATGGGCGGTATTATTCTTGGGTTTGGGATATTTTAACAAGGAAGATCTTTTTTTCTAATATTTTGTTTCAGCATGGGTGATACTATATATTTACGTATCACCCTTTTTTTATGAGGTCACGTATGAAATCAGACGATGTAACCCCCCATGATCTTCTCGTATTAACGAAGGATATTGTTGCTTCAGCAGTGCGAAAAGATGACTTTGTTGTTCCTCCTAAGAAAATTGCTGAAATGATAGAAGAAGTATATGGTTCACTCAAAAAAGTATATGAAGATGAAGCCACAAGATATCTATGAAAGATGTCCCATGGCACCGTCATAATAATCGGTAAAGGCTTGGTCTATTTCCTTAGATGTATTCATAACAAAGGGGCCTCGACCTGCAATTGGCTCCTTGAGCGGTTCTCCGGTAAGAATAAGTATTCGTGTATCTGTTGTGCTCTGTAGGGTAATCAGTGAGCCATCTTGAGAAAAAAGTGCTGTTTCTTTAGAATTGAGAGGGGTGTCCAGAGAGTTGCAGTGAACGCACCCCCGCAAGACTGCTACGATGGTGGTATGCCCTGTGGGTAATGTAAGAGTAGAGGACTCGGATGAACGAAGAAAGAGATCCCATACATTCATAGGAGTATGCGTTTTTGCAGGCCCTGGGATATTATTGTAGGTTCCTGCGATCGGGCGTATCCATCCCTTTTCTCCTTCAAGGTTGATTGTTGGTATTTCTTGAGCTGCAATGCTTTGGTATGCCGGGGCAGTCCATTTTTTCTTCCGAGGGAGATTTACCCAAAGTTGTACCATTTCCATTGTGCCTCCCTGTTGTGCGAAGGCGGCACTGTGAAACTCTTCGTGGACGATGCCAGCTCCCGCTGTCATCCACTGTACATCTCCCGTTGCAATACACCCACCACCACCGGAAGAGTCCCGGTGGGCTATTTCACCGTCATAGGCGATAGTAACGGTTTCAAACCCACGGTGGGGATGTTCACCAATGCCTTTTTTTTGTTTGGTTGGGGGAAACTCCTTCGGTTCTGCGTAATCAAGAAGGAGAAATGGAGAAAGGTCTTCTCCACCATGGTGATAGGTGAAAAGAGAGCGGACAAAAAAACCATCCCCCACCCAATGATCTGTGGTGTGGATCGGTCTATAGATACATGTTTTTTCCATGGGACCTCCGTATAAAAAGGAATACTACAGTATATATTACCACGGTGTATGAGAGGAGAATTTTCACCCTTTGAAAAAGCTCTGTTGTGGTAAAATACAAAGAACCGTTGTCTATTCCATTGAACCAGAGTGGGAAAGCCTCATTTTAGGTGATACTTGGTTGTGTTGACTCCTCGGTATGAGTTTGTACATACTGCTCTAGCTTTTTGGTACTCAGAGCAGGGGGGGCGATTATTCCCGGCCCACCAAGGCACCCACCGTGACATGACATGACCTCCACGAGCTTTCCTTGAAATTTTCCGTTACCAGCAGCACGAAGCATGGCGAGTCCTTTTTTATCAAGTCCGTCTATACAGAGAGTAGATGCCGTAGTAGCTGTTTGTTTTTCTACTTCCTGGGCAACGGCTGTGCTAACCCCGCCTGATGTGGCAAATCCCCAGGCTTCTGCAGAGGCATTGGACGAATCAAAGGGGGTTTCCGCAAGATCTTCAATTTGAAGCCCCTCTGCTAAAAAGAGTGAGCCCAACTCCTCGTACGTTAGGACAAACTCTACGGATGAGTCGCGCTGTGCTTCGGCCTTCTTTGCTACACAGGGACCAATAAATACTCGGGGGGCACCGGGGTATCGCTGAGATGCCATTTCAGCAGAATAGTATAAGGGACTCTTTGTATGGGAGAGATGTGGGGTGAATTCTGGTACGTGTTTTCGCACAGCTTCTGTATACGCTGGACAACATGAAGTACCCATGGTGGTCGGCCCGTCTTTCTGTAAGATCATATATTCTTCTGCTTCCAAGGTAATGGTTTTGTCGGCCCCTTCAGCAACTTCTTCCACATGGGAAAAGCCAAGTTGGTGTAAGGCTGTTACAACTTGCCCCATGGTTCCGGGAAACTGGCCTACTAACGATGGTGCCACCAAGGCAACGATGGGGGTACTGCTCCATAACAGGCGAGCTACGTCCACGAGAGAGCTTCGTTCCATGACAGCGCCAAAGGGGCAACTTCTTGTGCAGCGTCCACAGAATATGCATTTATCGTAATTAATGCGGGCTTTGCCGTCCTTTCCTTTTGAAATAGCTCGAACAGGACATTTTTCTTCGCAGGGCACCGGAGTATATGATATGGCGCTATATGGACAGACCTTGGTGCATTTTTTACAGTTGATACAGGATGTTGTATCTATTTTAGCGTGTCCGTCAACCATGGTAATGGCAGAGACAGGACAGGTGTGCCTACAGGGCCGAGCAACACAGCCCATGCACATATCTGAGACGGTATGAGTACCACCTCTGCATGCACTGCAGGCCATATCAATAACTGTTAATACCGGATTCGGACGTTCCTGTCGTGTGAGAGCCTGCTCTGCATATTCTGCAAGGGCGAGGTATTCGTTGTCATCTTCTTCTATGGAAAACCCCAAGAGCGCCATTAGCCGGTATCGAAGCATGGCTCGATCTTTGTATACACAGCAACGACTCGCTTCACCATGTATACGGGGGCGTAAATCAATAGGGATATGATCGAGGCGATATAATTCTTCCTTACGCACAGCCTTAAGCATGGCCGCACCAAGTTGTTTTCGAATGCGTGTTGTTTCATTATTTATGGTCAGCATGGAGTACCTCGCGAAGTTTGCTTTCTACGGTGGAACGATCTGCTGCTTCGTATATGTGCCCGTCAATTTCAATAAATGGAGGGGTGGCGTGTATGTCTTTGCATTTGCCCAGACAAGTGGCCCCCTCAACGGTAATACGTTGACAAATCTCTTCGGGAAGATACTCTTCCACGGCGAGAAGGTCACAGCTTCCCATGATATAGCAGGTAGTTCCAAGGCATATTTTGAGTGTTTCAGGTTCCATCGGTTCTCCTATATGAATTCCAGACTGGTCTGTTTTAAGTGTTTTTTCTCAAGAATTTCAATTATTCGTGTAATAATATTTCTCCTAATTCCCACTTCTACGGGCATGGAAGGGTCTTGATGGGCTTCGTTTATTTTTGTTCCAATGAGAAAATGTACTTCATCACTCTCAATAAGGAGTTTTGTAAGGGCATAGGCGGGATCCTTCGTTGCCGTGGGTATATTTGGGTATGCTCCAAGATACTCAACTGTTTTTGAAAGGGTTAAGATTCCTTCTGTAACTAAATCAACTCCTTCAAGGGTTGAAGATGGGGGGACATGGCGGGTTCTGTTGTGGAGTTGAATCTGTAGGGGTTTTTCCCAGATTCGTGAGATAATACGAGCAGTTGTGCCACCACAGATGATTTTTTTTCCCGTAAATTCAGCACAGGTACGGGCCATACGTGTATCCTCTGCTGTTTTGAGTGATGGTCCCGAAACAAGAAGGGTTTTTCGTGGAGTTCGCACATACAGCGAGGCGCAGGTAATGTCATCCTGTGCGCGGGATCTATCATGAGAGAGCGCGCGTTGGGTAATTTTTTCTGCAAGGGCGCGGGCGGATATCTGAGGGGTTCGGTGTAAAATATCCACAATAAATTCTGAAACTGCCTCCGGTCTCCACCCCAGGGGAAACCGGGGCGATCCCATTCCAGATTGGGGTACTCCGTCTGAGAAAAAGACCAATCGATCTCCATGGTGTAAATCGAGGGGGGTATGAAGCAATACTTCTTCTTTAAATGCCGTGGAACGATGAAGCACAATTTGTCGAGGCTTTGTAGTAACGGGGCGATTATTTCTAAGAAGTATGAGAGAGGGAGTGTCATATTCAATGAGGTTTGCCCTTCCCCGATTGTCCATGTGAAGCATGGTGAAGGTGGCATAGCTAATACGGCGTTCTTTACAGACGGGCAGTGAGTTCATTATAATCTCTGCTGATTGTCTGATGTCCATAGCTCCGTTTAGGAACCGATGCCCCATGTGAGCTGTGAGATTGGCGAGTACATGGGCTTTTACCCCACTGCCTAGGCCGTCAGAAAGTACTGCTGTGATAGAGCCATCCGTACTACATCGACGTTTAATAAAAACGTCTCCGCCAATCCGTTCAGTATGTTTATAGTGTTGACTATATTCCAGTTCAATAAAAGGATGCTCCACCACGGCTTTCACCCTCCTGACTTGGTCGAAATGTTTCTATAATTGAGTTGAGCATCAGTTGCGTCTCTGCGGCATTTTCTCCAAGGAGAGAAGCAATGGTTTGTACGGTGGAGAGGTTCTTTTGAATCACCTCTTCTGTTTTTCCAATAACTTCTTCAGCCTTTACAGCGGGGCTGGTAATATCTTGAAATATTGCGCCTGCTTGGCGATGATCGTTTATCTGGAATAGGAAGATTCGGTAAATTTTATTGTGAATGGTTTGACGGATTTCATGGGTCTTCTTTTTCTTTTCAAATAGATGGGAGAATAAGGCATCACAGGGAATGAGCTGGTGCAGAGGTTTTCCTCGCAGTTGTTGTAACTCCTTGTGAGAGAGAGAAAACTCAATATCAGAAAAAAGAGACATGAATTTTGCATTGCACTCTACAATACGTAGCGCACTGTCCACAAGAACAACTCCGAGGGGGATGGTGCGTAATAGCGCATCATTTTTTTCTTCTGCTTGTCGGCGCATGTGAACTACACACATGGTTGTTTCTGCCTTTCCAAGCAAACAGGCCCGGGCAAAATCGCGGCATGAATTATAGCCGCAGCCGGCGCAATTTATTTCGTCTTCTGCAGAATATTTACCGATATCTCTCAGTACCGTAGTTATTTCGTGGGGGTAAAAAAAGGGCGATGTAAGGGGCAGGTTCGTACCATAGGAATAGTGGGGGCTCTGGTGCAAAAGGGCTGGGACAGATGGATGTTTTCTACCAGGTATAATGCTGAGTTCGCGAAGAATGGTGGTATTTGTTGTGGTACATCCGGCGCCGTTAATACAGCCTCCGGCACAGGAGAGAAGTTCTAGGAATACCGGCGGCATTGTCTCTGCGGAGGTTTTCTTCAATGTTTCCACAATATGGTCGATGCCGGAATAGGAAAGGGTTTGACGGGTATCTCCCCGCTCTTTCATTACTTCACTCATCCCTCCATCAAGGGGAAAGCGTGTACCATTGTGAGCACCATAAGGGATAAATGTTCCTCCATGCTTCTTCTGCGATTCTCCCTGTGTACGGAGTAATTCTCTGAGCTCAGAGAAGGTAAGTGCCAGGTCTATGGCGGTGTCCTCGCGATCCGCTTCAAGCTTCTTTGCAGGACAGGGACCGGCAAAAATAACCTTCGTTTCAGGGCCGTACTGTTCTTTGAGCATACACGCATGTGCCATTAGTGGGCTCATTGCTTGAGATACATGGCTGAGAAGATGGGGGAGATAGGTTGTAATGAGTTCCACCACGGGCGGACACGCCGTGGATATGGTAAAATCATGGGGGTGGTGTTGTAGATAGTCCGAGATGATTTCAGCTCCTAGGGCAGTTTCTGAAACACCGAAAAAACCGAGGGACTGTATTTCTGCAATAAGCTCTTCTGGAGAGCGGTCAGAAAACTCAGCGCCATAGCTTGGGGCAAGGCTGAGAATGGTTGTTTCAGCAGTATCGAGCAGATTTCGAGCCCGTGATATGTCACATCGTATTTTTTTTGCACCGGCGGGGCACACAAGGGTGCATTTTCCGCAGAATATGCAGTACGTATGATTTACTACCGCGCTGGAGTTTACTACCTCAATGGCCTTTACCGGGCATTGTCGCACACATTTATAGCAGTCTTGGCATGCTCGCTGTTCTGTGTATATGGGGGCGTGCATTACTCTTTCCTTTGATGGTGTGCCAATAGAGTGGGGAGGTCGTGAGGAGAAACGTCTGTGTAGGCAGTGGAATTAATTTCAATGTGAGGTCCCTTTTTGCATGCTTCCATGCAAAGTTGTCCCGTGAGCTCTATGCGTACATCTTCAGTTGTTCGTGAAGACATCTTTTCAAGTAGGGCCAGATTTTGATTATTTCCGCGGCTGTAACAGGAGCTTCCCATACAAATTTTTACGTGCACAGCGACCTTCTTTGTATAAATTTATATCGATAAAGATATATCTTTATTTGGCTTTCGCAATCTTTTTTTCGTATTTTATGTATATTACCGATTTTATTGGTGGAGCTGTATGAGAAAAAATGAACGGGGTGTTCCTGTTCCAACAGTTAAGAGACTTCCTCGTTATCTTACGGTGTTACATGAGCTTGCCGCAGAAAATGCCCTATGGGTTTCCGCAACCACCATCGCTCGTCGCTTGGAACTTACCCCAATACAGGTACGTAAAGACATGGCATACACCGATATTGTCGGTATGCCAAAGCGAGGGTATCCTGTGGATGGGCTCATAAAAGAAATTCGGCGATTTTTAGGATGGCATAAGAATCGGGAAGCTTTTTTGGTAGGGGTTGGAGCTTTAGGAACAGCCCTTTTGGGGTATACGGGTTTTGCTGATAAGGGCTTGTCTATCTTGGCAGGGTTTGATATTGATTCAGATAAGGTGGGTACCAAAATTCATGGTACTGAAATATTTTCCTTACGTCGTTTAACCGAGCTTGTTCAGCGATGTTCTGTCTCCTTGGGGATACTTACGGTACCGCCGAAAGCAGCTCAGGATGTAGCTGATAAAATGGTTGCTGGAGGGATTCGCGGTATTTGGAATTTTAGTTCTTTAAAACTCGATGTTCCCACGGATGTTGTGGTGCAGGATGAAGATATTTCTGCAGGTCTTGCGCTCTTATCAATTGATTTGGCAGAATAATTTGTAAAAATGAATCGATATCCATGTATTTTATAGGTGTATCTAATTTGAGTTAAAGGGGTTCCCATGGCAGTGTCCTTTCTCTTGTGTCTGTTTTTTCTCTGTGTACCCGTAGCAGCACGAGTTCACCGTCCCTTTCCACAAGAAGTTGACTATTCTCGAATATATCAAGTGAGCGAACATACTCCAAGTGAAGTGGTGGCAACGTACTATTCACGGTGGAAGGACGCGTACCTGATGGAGTATGAATTCACCAATGGAGCCTATGAAAATTCCGGCAGAGGGTATGTCTTGCAAGCTGAAACAAATCCCTCTGATGTTTCCGGGTTGGGTGAGACCATTTCTCAGTCTGAAGCGCATGGGTGGGCAATGATTATTACGGTTTTAATGGCGGGGGAAGAAAGGCAGGCTCGGGAGATTTTTGATGGGCTGTATCGTGTGTTTCGTAACTGGTCATGCAAGGAGCACGATGATTTAATGTCATGGGCCGTACCTCTTGATGGTGACCTTTCTTCAGATCGTCGTTTACCTTCCGCAACAGATGGAGATATGGATGTTGCCTACGCACTTCTTCTTGCTCATGAGCAGTGGGGGGAGGAGGTCCTGAAGGGTTTGATCTCACCTATAAAGAGGCTGCTCTTCGTGTTATTACAGCCCTTGAAGAAAATAATATCCTCTATGCACCGCAGGAGCATCCCCAAGCGGAGTTTTTCCCCGCCTTGGTATTGGGACAAATCATGAATATCCGGAATTAGGGTATTGGGAGGTTCGGGCGACACGCTCCTCAGATTTTATGCTTTCCCATTTTCGAGCATTTCATGAGGCGCGTATGAGTGATTCCTTTTATCGTAAGACCGGTCATGGTGATGTGCCTCAGGTATGGAGCGTTCTTGAAGATATGAAAATAGAGCTTGTCGGGTTTATTCGTAATGAAAATACCGGTCTTGTACCTGATTTTATGGGGAATGAGGCAGGTGACTTTTCTCAACCTATTTCTACGTTTACGGGAATATCGGATGAGCCTGATGCAACCCCCGGTGCATTTGATAATGCCTATTGGTATAATGCGTGCCGCTTTCCCTGGCGTTTTGCCCAGGGCTATATTCAATACGGGATTGAAGAAGCACGTGAGGCTGTGATGCGTATCGGTAGATGGGTTCTCACTGCTCCGGTCCATGAGGGGTGGGGGTATCTACAACTTGATAGTATTCGTGCCGGGTACACCTTGGATGGATCGCCTCTTGAGGGATATAACTACTACGATAGAGCTTTTGCTGCTCCTTTTATGACAGCCTTATCTCTTCGGGATACGGAATCAACTTTGCCTCGGGAGTGGGCCTTTAATGAGCTTTGGGACTCCTTGAGTATCTTTTCAGAACCATCTGAATGGTCATCGGGATATTATGATAACTCAATTACTCTTCTTACACTTCTCTTAGTGACCGGAAATTGGTGGATTCCCACAGCTCATCGGAGTGAAGAGGTTTCTCTTGTATCGCAAGAGGAGACTCATACACGCGAACAGGGAACGATCTTGCGACATGATGTTCGTCAATTTTCAGGGTTTTCCGGGGATGAAACAATCCACCTCTATTCTCCCCATGGCCGTCGTATCCACACCTTAGAGGCAGACTCTCACGGTATGCTTACTCTTCCGGAGCTTACACCGGGACAGTATATCCTTTCTCGTGTGGAGAGAAAGCAGAGCCAGCTTATTCGGTTTCCCTAAATTTATCGAAGGCTTTTGATACGCTCCTCGGGAGAAACAAGGGAGATGATACGCACTCCAAAGTTTTCGTCAACCACCACCACCTCACCCTTGGCTACAACCTTGTTGTTTACCAAGAGATTCACCGGTTCGCCGGCAAAGCTATCAAGTTCAACCATTGATCCCGGAGCCATATCGAGAACTCGTTTGATAGATATCTCTGTTTTGCCCAGTTCAATGGCAATATCCAGATCAATATCGAGAAGCATGTCAATATTTTTCTGAGATGCAGGCTTGACCCGAGGCTTCTGTGGTGTCGGTTCACTTGTCTCATATCCACCGCTAAGGCTTGAAGACGCTGTTGTCAATGAATCAAGTTCATCTTGAGAAAGAAGATCATCATCATCATCAAAGGGGCGGTTTCGGGGGGCAGACGCCTCCTCTTCTTCCTCTTCCAGATTTTCAGATGAACCACCGTATAGCTCATTGAGCTGCCCGTGGAGAGACGTATCCATGGCGAGAAGAATATAGAAGGGGTCTCCTGTTTCGATAGTAACTGATATCTTTGCTGTTGCCGCAGGAAGATCCAAGGTTGTATCGCCATCTTGTATCTCAATGGTGTCGTAGTTTACAGAACCGTCGGCTTTGCCACCAAGGTCTGTGGTATATCCTCCGGCAACGGCACTGTAAAGCTCCTTAATTGCATCATTATGCTCTTCTGCGTTGTACGGTGCTGCTCCGTCACCCATAACCATAAGGTCGGCAAAGGTTGCCACATGTTTTTTTGACATGTAGAGGGTTGCTGTACCTTCTACGGCACCGGTAAAGGGGATATCAATTCCCAGATACTCCGTATTCTCAAAGAGTTGTGCCCCTTCTTCAGAATCAACTTTCTCTTCAAAGGTAAAAGTGATTTCTTTGCCGATAAGGGTTTTTATGACGGATCCCTGTTGTGAGTTAAAGTCGGCCACAATTGCTTCCAAGGCATCACCGCCACCACTGCTTGAGCCCCCTGAAACCTCTTCTGATTGAAGTAGTGCATCTATATCGTCTTGAGAGAGAAAATCACTCATGAGAATCCTCCTTTGTAGTGTCTTCCCCGGCATCTGCAAAGACATTTTCTTCAAAATCGTCTTCCAAGGACGATGTGGTAAATCGTTTTCCTTGGTTCGTTTTTCCCGGGGCTGGGAACTCCTGTTCAAAAATCTTGGTTATTTTTACCGCTTTTTTTCGTCCGGAAACACCGCTTTTGGCGCCCATTTTGCTCTTGCCGCCAATCTGAACAATGAGATTGGCATCTTTATGTTTATCCAGACAGATAATATCGTCTGTCTGAAGCTGGAGAAGATCACGTATGGATATCTGCGTTTTTCCAATGAGTGCTGAGAGAGGAACGGTTACATCTTGAATTTCCTCTTCCATTGTCTTTATTGTTTCCGGAGTGGTTTCAGCTGTCGTGGAGAGATAATCATTTCCTTCGAGTTCAGAGAATATCTGCTCAATAATTTGGTAGGGAAAGCAAATACTCATAAGGCCTGAAGATTTAAGCATATGTACTTCAAAAGTGATGAGTATTACCGTTTCCCCCGGGGGGACAATCTGTACGAACATGGGGTTTGTTTCGTAGTTGGTAATGCGTGGATTGAATGATCCCATATGTTCCCATGCACCGGAGAGGTCTCCCAAGCCCCGTGATACAATACTGCGGATTACATTTTGTTCAATCTTTGTTAACTCCCTATTATTTTCAGAGCCACGTCCAAGCCCCCCAAATAAACGGTCTATCATAAAAAATACGAGGGAAGGGTTCATCTCAAAGATGGCCGTCACATCAATGGGTTCCATTTGAAACAGGTGAATACAGCTTGGGTTTGAGATGGACATGATGAACTCTGAGTAGGTGAGCTGATCCACACTTACCACTTCAATTTCAACGAAGGTGCGAAGATAATTTGTTAAGGTGGTGGAAAAAAGGCGGGCATACCCTTCATGAAGGTTATGAATTGTCCGCATTTGCTCTTTTGAGACTCGATCGGGGCGACGAAAATCGTAGAGGCTGAGTACACGGTCACCGATATCATCATCGTCATCGCTGTCATAATCAATAGAAAATGATTCATCAAAGGAGGGCTCTTCAGGCAAAGATTCTGCAACGGGGGCATCACCATGGGAAGGGCTCTCTTCTACATCATCTTCATTTACCGCAGAGAGAAGCGCATCTATTTCATCTTGAGAAAGGATATCACTCATGGTCGCCTCCTTGTCCTGTTATTGTACTATGTACTCAGTAATATATACATTACTGAACTGCCCAGCCCCTGAAGGTAGGGAGTTATTAAAACGAATGAGCAGGTCTGAGCTAATATTTTTCTGAGCCGAAGGATCAAGCACTTCCCGCAACGTAAGACCGGACAAATAGTGTATTGCCGTTGATTTTAAGTGGCTGATACGGTTTGTCGCAACAGAAAGGAGATTTCGGTTCTCACGAAGATCTGGATCATAGGCAAGTTCAATGCGTACTTTGAGAAACCGAGATCCTTCAGTTCCAGATATATTTACGACAGTCTCAAAGGCTGCATCGCTGAGTATTACCTCATTGCCTGAGGCTCGCTGTTGCTGTTGTTGCTGTTCTACCTCTTGTTCCGGTGTCTCTTCCTGTGCCATATCATCACCCTGCGGAGCATGGATAAAACGGATTGTTGCAAAGACAATAAGGCCTTGCACGAGAATTATTCCGAATATTAGGCCAAGAAGCAGCGGTAGATTCCCCTTTTTCTCGGGTTTTTCCTGTTTCTGCTCTTTTTCTTCTACTTGTTCTTTTTCATCAGCCATAGGGCACTCCAGTTATCAGTCGGTGAAATCTACATATATTTCAATTCGTCGGTTTTTTTGTCGATTTTCTGCACTTGTATTTGGGACAAGAGGCCGATACTCTCCGTATCCGACGGCACTCAGTTTTGCCGGGTCTATACCCCGTCCATACAGGTATTGTACCACCGACAGGGCACGGGCCGAGGATAGTTCCCAATTTGAGGGGTATTGCGGCGTACTGATGGGGACATTGTCCGTATGTCCCTCAACACGAATTGCCTTTTGAGGGATATCCTCAATGGTGGTCATGACCGTCTCCAATATTGTCATAAATTCATTTTTTAGTTCAGCACTTCCCGGATCAAAGGTGACAGGGTCATTAATGATAACCCCAATTCCTTTCTCCGTCACCTTCACACGGACGGCATCTTCAAGAAACTCATCCTGCTGTGTTACTTCACGGATACGCATGGCCGCATTCGCAGCAATCCGCTTGTTTTGGTCATCTCCTCCGAGGCGCGGACGAAGGACTTCCTGCTGCACAGCAACTGTAGGAAGGCTTTCTAAAACACCACTGAGGGCATTTTGAAAGGAGGAGGCAGCAATATCAAATTTTGCCGGATCAACCTCCGCCATGGAAAGAAGCAGTACAAAAAAGCAGAGTAAGAGGGTCATCATATCGCCGTAGGTGGCCATATACTCCGGTGAGCCCTGCTTACACTCCTCCTGCTTGCATTCTTCTTGGTCCGCCATCTTAGTCTTCCTCCATTATTTCAGCACGAGCAACGGGGTTAAGAAAGGCTGCTAAACGCTGTTTTACAATCCGGGGATTATCCCCTGTTTGTAATGCCATAATTCCCTCAAGCATAAGATTTTTCACCATAATCTCCTGTCCCGATTTTTCAGACAAGATGTTTGCCACGGGAGTACAAAAGGCATTTGCCATGAGAGAGCCGTAGAGAGTTGTGATCAGAGCAACCGCCATGTTTGGTCCAATGGTTGAGACATCATCCATACTTCCCAACATAAGGATCAGTCCTACGAGGGTTCCAATCATGCCCATGGCAGGAGCAATGGTTGCCATAAACTCAAACATCTGTGCGCCCCGTTTATGTCGATCTTCTATGAACGTTATCTCCGTTTTAAGAATATCCCGAATAATTTCCGGTTCTGTGCCGTCTACAGCGAGGCCGATTCCTTTTTTCAGAAATTCATCATCCAGTTTTTGAGCCTTATCTTCAAGGGCTAGGATTCCTTCACGACGAGCCTGGTCGGAGAAATCGACGAGGGTGGTAATAGACTCTTTCGGTGCAACCTTTGATGAAGAAAAGGCTTGCTTTATTAAGGCCGGCAAGGTTTTTATACTTTCCAGAGGATAGGCAACAACCGTTGCTGCAATGGAGCCGATAATAACGATTTGCAGCGAAGGGATATCGATAAAAGTACCCAGCTGACCAAAACCCATGCCCATAAGAATAAAGAGCCATGCCGTAAAAAGTCCTGCAATATTGCTGATACTCATGCCTTACTCCTCTCGCGTCATATGGCGCACGGTAAGCTCTGTACGACAGTTTGTAAAATAGGTAACGCACTTATCCACAACTTCCTCGGGGGTTTCACGTACCACATATACCTTTCCCGTGGTAAGACGAATTACCGTATCCGGCGTTTTTTCAACGGTTTCAATATAGGCGGCATTTACTACAAATTCTTTGCCCTTTAGCCGTGTTACATAAATCATACCCGTGTCCTTTTTCCTCTAATATATATCCTTTGTTACCGTCCCCTGCTCAGTAAGAGGTATTCTTCTTTTTCAAGAATACTCCTTACAGAGAAGGGGGAGAGTATCTTTTCTCTCCCTCTATTTTATCGTACTAAATTAATTAATTCATCCAGTAATTGATCTGACTTTGTTATTACCCTGGAATTAGCCTGATATCCTTTCTGAATGGTAATTAAATTGGTAAATTCTGTGGATAATTCAACATTTGACATTTCAAGCGCTCCTGGCTTGATTGAAGAGGTAGAGCCCTTTTGAGCCTCCTGCAACACAGCTTCACCAGAATTGCTGGAAACACCGTACATACTATCTCCCAGACGTTGAAGCCCCGAAGGATTACGAAACTCCGCCACGAGAATCTTGGCGATGGTCTTGTTGGTTCCATTGGTATAGGTACCATCAACAGATCCATCCTCAGAGATAGATATCTGGTCCAGTATCCCCATGGCATAACCATCTTGTTCTTTTGCCGCAGTAGTTGTTGGAGAACTGAACTGGGTGATTCCCTCAAAATTACCGGGACTCCCCGTTTTGAGATCGAGACTTACATTGGCCGATCCATTCATGGGATCAAATTGAAAGCGGGATACCCCATCATCAAAGGTCCAGGATGATGGGGAACCGTCTTGTCCAAATTCGATGGTGCCCTTATTTCCACTGATAATATTTTGATCACCCTCCATGGAAATCTCCCACAACCACTTGTTTGGCTCTCCCGTATGGGTAAAGGTGGTGGTCATGGTGTGAGCTTGCCCCGATTCATCATACACCTCGATGGACGTTGCGTGCACAGCCGTGTCCCGGGCACTTTGCACTTCTGTCAAAGAGAGGTTACTGTTGAAGGGGTTGGGGGCGGTTTCAGACTGGTTCGAATTACGGGCACTGATGGCAATACCGTTGAGCGCAAAGGATTCTTGAGCTTGGCCCCGGATCATAATTGCTCCAGCGGGAGCTCGTTTATCCCCATCGGCGGCACGGTTCAGCTCCACTGTCGGTACATCAGTTCCGTCGCTTCCCACAACTGTTTCGGGGAGATTTAAGGCCTTTTGGATTACATCAAGAAATTCTCCCATGGTGGTAAAGTCGGTACCGTATACCACGGGGTCAAAATTAATAGTTTCGGATCCAATACTGCCAGCAATATTGAGTTCATCCCCCGGTTCGAGTCCGAGATCACGGCCTGCTGCATCGAAGAGATCGGTGATATCATGATCTTCCGTGGCAGGAGTCATGGCTTGTCCGCTTGATGTGTTGTTGTCACCGGTAATACTTGTCCAGTTAAAGAGATTTTTTACATAGGTATCGGAGGTGGGGCGTGTGGCGTTTCCGATAGATATACTGGAGATTGTATCTCCACCCAGCCCATCAATTTCAAGTTGCCCTTCTCCATTTATGGTGACCGAAGCCCCGCCGATACCCGGACCGTCGGTTCCATCCTGGAGAGACTCTTCAAGCCAGTCAGCAAGATCCGCCATGGTTTCTATCTCGTCTGAACCATCACCAACGCGCACCTCAAAACGATAGCTTCCAGCTCCATCGTTGATGTCAATGCGCAAGGTGTCATCGTCACGGATATTGAGGAGATTCCCATTTTGATCGTTCAAGCCCGTTAAAAGGTTGTCCCCTTCAGCCAAGGCAAGAAATTTGCCTGTGTGAAGGATTGTTCCTAGACCAGCAGAGTCTTTATTGAGATTACTGGAAAACCCAACCTCAGAGGTTGCATTTGCAGGGGCCTTTTCTCCAAAGGGAATACGAACATCTCCTGGAACTGCCTTGGAGGGAATTCGTCCATCGGGATCTGCCATCAGCCCTTGAATGGTGTAACCGTTGGTCGGAGAAACCAATCGACCACCTCCATCAAGTTGTAATGAACCATTTCTGCTGTAGTAGGTTCCTATGCCATCGGAAAAGGCAAAAAATGCATCTCCTTCTATGGCGAGGTCGGTGATTTGGCCCGTAGACTCAAGAGCGCCTTGACTAAGAATGGTATCAACCGAGCCGATTCCCATACCGAGACCAACTTGCATTGGGTTTGTGCCGCCTCGTTCTCCAGGAGGACGGGTAGCTCCTTGAAGGGTTTGGTACATGTGTTCTTTAAAGGTAACGCGCTGTCCACGATACCCGGTGGTGTTTACATTGGCAATATTGTTTGACGTAACATCCATGGAAACCTGATGGTTTCGCAATCCTGATGTACCGCTATAGAGTGACCGTAACATACAAAACTCCTTGTGGAATTGTGCAGCCCGGGCGGAGTATCAATCGGTCAACCCCGCAAAGCTTCCCGTTAGAACGGGACCGGCTATTCCGCAAATGCTGCACTGTCAATATTTGTAAAGACATCTTCATTCATCATTGCACTGTCCATGGCAGTGACAACGGTTCTATTTTTCACATTCACAATAAAGGCTGAGTCTTTCATAAGTAGGAGCGCATCCTTTCCTCCCTTCTCAGCAACTTTTTGTGCGGCTCGATTTAATTTTTCCTGAACCTCCTCGTTCATAGGTATGTTTCTGCTTTTAATACGATTTTCCGCATGGGCAGAGAATTTCAGTTCCTGCGGAGTTACTTTGTCTTTGAGCAGATCTCCAAAGGTAACCCCCGTATCGCGGTATTGCGTAATACGGCTCTGTATATTTTGGCCCTGTGGCGGGTCGATCCTTCTGGGAGAGCCTACTCCCGGCGTTTCCATTACAACCTCCTTTATTTATGATTTCGCTGAAAGCTCTATAATATCATCAAGGCGCACGAGACGTCCTCCTGCACTTAATTGCACCCCTTGTGGGGTGGTTCGTACCCCTGTGACGGTTGAATCCATGTAAAAGAATGGCTCGTCACTTCCTTCAAGGGAGACTGTATATTCTTCATCAGGGTCGCCAAAAAGAGGCACCGTCACTTCCCCTGACTCCCGAACATCCTGCTGCTGTACCACAACCCCCTCTGAGTCACGTACCACGAGGTTTGCCTGGGGAGCCCCGTTGAGATCAACTCGATAGGTTGCTTCTGTGTTGTTCGGTGAAGGACGATAGGATGGGGTGACACTGGTTCGCACATCTTTACCGACCAAATTTAAGGCTTGCCCCATGGTAAGCCCAGAAAATCCTGGTGAGTCTGTCTCCGTGTCACCACCTTGGGGTGATACTTCTAAGATATTACTCACTCCAATTTCCCGATCTGCCACCTGAAGCTTGGCTCCATCGCCAGTGTATCGCAGGCCCGTGACCGTATCTTGAACGAAGCAGTAGAGCTCATCGGCTGAATTTTTATTTTCCCGAACACGTAGCTTGTACTGGTCAAAATCAACCCGGTCACCCTGGGCTGTTACTCCATCCCAAGTGAAAACCCCCGCATTGCCTTCGGGGCCCCGTTCAACTTCAATTGTATCAACAACTTCATCTTCCCTGTCAACTATTTCTACATGTACCATATCGTGGCTTCCCATTTGTACATAGTAGGGTTGGTTTGTATTTCCCGTCCAGTTCATGGTATCTTGCAGAAGGCGTACCTCCTTACCCACAAGAGAGACAGCGGAAGCGTTATTCATAGAACGGGCTGTGTTATTTTGTATATCAAGGGAGCTTTGAAAGGATTTGTTCATATCCTGCAAAGATTCGCGCATGTTCGTGGAGGACTCAAGTTGTGAAAATTGTGCCAGTTGTGTCACAAACTCACGGTTATCCATGGGGTCCAAGGGGTCTTGATGACGCATCTGTTCCGTGAGAAGAAAAAGAAACTCATCTTGTCCCATGCCGTGATCGCTCGGATCAACAAAGGTATCACTATCGCGATCGCCCGTCACTTTCTTTGTCTCCAAGCCGCTCTCACCGATTCCGGCGGTGACGCTATAGGGGTCTTTCTTCGGGGTGAACATATTGTTCACTGATTCACTTACTCGTGTCATGTCATCCTCCCTTACACTATGTATTCAAAGGAATTTGTGCCAAATCTTCGTCCCGAGTCGCCACGAATCTCTGACAGAGTTTCCGCTGAGTTATCATACTCATTTTGCGGTAATTCATTTTCTGTTCTTTCTCTGCGGTTTTGTTTGTGCCCTCCCTCTTCATGAGAGAAGCCTCCCACATTTACATCTAAGGCACCCGCGGAGAGGTTGTGGTCTTGGAGAGCGTCACGGAGAAGCTGAAAATTACTTTCTACAATTTGTCGTACCTGTTGGCTCTCAACCTGAATACGGGCACTTACCACATCTTGATCAACCTGCATTCGTATTTGTACTTCACCCAAGTGATCTGGTTTTAGTTTTAAGGTGATGGCATGTACCCCCTCTCGCGGGGCATCGCTCATTTTGTCAGAGAGTTGTGTCATCACCGATATTTCTTCAATCCGTTCAGCCATTGTTTTCATCTGCTGCATATCGTCCAGGGAAGGGGTTGTTGCCTGTTCAGAAGTAATGAAAGAGCGGATTTGAGAGAGCTCTTGAGTACTTAGCCCCTCTTTTCGTAACCCCTCAAGGTGTATATCAAGCTCTTCAGATCCCGCCTGAACAGATGAAGTCTCCTTTGAGAGAGTCTCCTCTGGAGAGGGGACGTGCTTCTCTCCAAGAAGCAGCTCTTCTGTGGCTTCTTGGTTAAAGGGGTGTGCCTTGTCCGTGGGGAATTGCTCCTGGGCGTTTCTGTCTTGTATGAATTTGCGAGCCTGTTCCAATGATTCAGTGTTGTGTAAAAGGGGAGCGTCGAGATTTTTTGTATTGCGTTTATTTAGGGATTTTAATTTCCAGAAGGCATCTACATCTGCTTCTTCCATGGATTTTACTTTCTCTAAAGCCATGAGAAGCTCTTTTTTTCTGCAGGGAGTATGAGCTCCTGTATTTCCGCCCCGGCCTTTGTGACATGGGTAAAAAGATCCATGATCGTAGAGGTGTCTTTTTCTTCAGGCATGGTAGACGTATCTCCAGAGAGAGCGCTTTGTTCCATGAGGTTGTTGAGTTTCTGGGCGAGGGAATCAATCTGTTCTGCATCAACCGTAATGCCAAGGGATTCCTCCCTTGGTTCAAAATGAAAGAGGGACGGCGTATCGGTATTTTTTGCACGAAGTAGGAGATCCTCTACGTCCATGCCTGTTTCTTCAAGAATTTTTTTCGGAAGATCCGAAAGAAGGACCTCTTCCGTTTCAGGGGTGAGTGTATGGAGAAGAGCAGCCATGGTGCTGAGTTGTTCCTCCAGGGCGGAGAAGAGTTCCTGCGGAGATTCATGGAGTAAAAAGAGCTCTTCAAAGGTTGTTTCTTCGGGGATGAGGGGAATAAGAAAGGCATCTTCAAAGGCGGTAAGAATGTCTTCAATAATGGCTAAATCTTCCCGGGATATTTCTATCTTATCTCCCTGAGAATCTAATAGCTCCAAAGGAAAGAGCGCGTCGACCTCTTCCTCGTGCAGAGGGGCAAGTCCTTTGAGCTTGTTTTGGGTTGTATCGGAAAGGCTTTGCTCTGCTTCATGCAAAGTATGTTTAAAGAGTCCCGCTTCAACGGGGGCTCCGGAATCACCAAAGGAAGAGGGGGTCTTCCCATCAATATGTTGCAGATTTGCAATTAACATAATTTGCCTCTACTTCCTGTTACTGTTGCGGTCCTTCGCCGATTTTTCTACTAATACGTGTTGCCTTATCTTGCTCCATGGCAGCAAGAATTCTCGCTTTTTGCCGTGGTTCATTCATGGCGTTAAAAAGACGGATTGCAAGATCATCACTCAGGGTCTCAAAGATACGAGCTGCTGCTTGCGTATCCATGGTTTCGTACACTTCAGCTAAGCTTCTCAGTTGATCGCCCCGCACTTCTTCTGTTTCTCCCACAAGATCGGCAACTTCCTCCTGGAGATTTTCAAGACGTTGATTTTCCTGCTGGACTTCTTCTCGCAGTCGTTCAAGGCGATTTTGCTCTCTTTGAAGCACTTCCCGCTGCTCCGTGAGACGTTTTCCCTCACGTACCTTGGCTTGGAAGGCAAGGGTGTTTTCACGTATGAGCGAGTCCCGCTGTTCTGACTCTCGTTGTAGACGAACCTGATTTTCTACAGAAATGCGCTGCGCCATATCACCTTCAAAGACAATCTTTGCATTTCCTGTCGCGATGAGCATGGCGAGGTATATTAAGGGAAATGAAAAGAGTATTAGGAAAAAACTGACGATTGCGATTTCTTTTTTATTCATACTGCCTCCGTGAGCAGTAAAGCAACACTCATGCCATAAAATACGTTGGGGTGTTCTCACTTCTTTAGTGCCAGTGTGGGAGTGGGTGTGTCGAGATTTGTGAGTTTGAAATACGTCGTGTGGGACTCAGAAAGTATTTTAATATGGAAAAATATGCCTCCATGGTGTAAAATTTGCATGCCTAATTATGAGGAGGAGTTATGTCTACACAAGGATGTGTGTACTATTTTTCTGCAACGGGAAACAGTTTGTCCGTAGCTCGGCGTATTTGCGAAGGTATTCCGGGGTTTTCTCTACATTCAATTGCGGAGCAGATGCAGGAGCCAAGTCGCTGCTCCACAGATGCGCCAATTGTCGGCATCGTATTTCCTGTGTATCTTTTTAGTTTGCCGCGTATGGTGGCACGGTTCTTACGCCACCTCCGTCTGCCGCAAGGATGCCGCGTGTTTTTTATTGCCACCTACGGGAGCTATGCCGGAGCAGCTTTGCATAAAGCACACTCTCTTTTAGCCCGCCAGCATCCCTTTGTTCCTATGAGGGGAGCTGCCATTCGAATGGTGGATACCTATATTCCTTTTTTCTTTCCTCCTTCACCGCAAAAGATTCAGGGCTTTATTGCGGCAGAGGAGAAAGAGGTAAACCGCTGTATTACGGCGATCACTTCGGGGGCGCTTACTCCTATACGTGCGGGAGTCCATGCTATTCCCACGGGAGTGTTTTCTGCTCTGGGGGAGCTTGTATTGCCCTGGAGTGACTATGCTCTTTCTGTTTCCTCGCGTCGTTGCACCTCCTGTGGTCGTTGTCAGTTGGTCTGTCCCAGTGATAATATCTTTTATTCTAAAGGCATTCCGCGATGGAAACATCGGTGTGAACACTGCCTTGCCTGTGTGCATTGGTGTCCTGTGGGGGCTCTGAGAATATGTGGGAGAAGATGGCAGTATCATCACCCGGAAATAGATGTTGATGATATCTGTACAAAAAGGGAGAATGTTTTTTCTGCACAATAAATGTGTGGTAAGGTTCGAATTTTAAAAAAATATCAACAAGGAGTTTTCTATGAAACAACTTTCTGCAGTGGGGTTTCTCTTTGTTATTCTGGTCACAAGTTGTTCCGCTCGGGATGGCGATTTTCCCGAACCGGGCTCTATTCGTTTTGGTGCAGAAGAGGCTCCGGACATTCCTTCTTATGAGGAATTTGCCGGGCAGCTACGTGTGCCTGCGGAGGTGGCAGAGGTTGTACTGCCTACCGTGGTGAGCATTACTTCAACCAAAATTGATACGGTAGTATATCGTAATCCCTTTGGAGATGATTTATTTCGTCATTTCTTCGGAATGCCCTCGCCACCTCGAGGGCGAGATGATCGTCGGGAACAATACGAAAAGCGAGAGCAGCGGCGAAGCGGTATTGGAAGTGGGGTGATTGTCTCTGACTCTGGGTATATTCTTACCAATAGTCATGTTATTCATGGAGCTGATGAGATAACCGTGCGTCTCTATGACGAACGGGAGTATACAGCCGAAATTATCGGGGTTGATACCCTTTCAGATGTGGGGGTGATTCGTATTAACGAGTCCTTCGATTCTCTCCCGGTAATTCACTTAGGAGATTCCGACGCCCTACGCCCCGGTGATTGGGTAATGGCGGCGGGAAATCCCTTTAATCTCAATTCTACTGTAACGTCCGGTATTGTCTCCGCCTTGGGCCGGCGTGCTGCCGGAAATGAGATGTATCAGGATTTCATCCAAACCGATGCGGCTATTAACCCGGGTAATTCCGGCGGTGCCCTCGTAAATAAACGTGGAGACTTAATTGGTATTAATACCATGATTTACACCCGCTCAGGTGGGTATATGGGAATTGGCTTTGCCATACCGATAAATATGGCTCGTTCAATTATGGAACAATTGGTATACTCAGGCACTGTTTCTCGCGGTTGGCTTGGGGTAAGTATTGGCGAACTGGATTATAATATGATGCGTGCCTTTGGGCTGGAAGAGCGAGGGGTCCTTATTAACGATGTATTTGAAGATCAGCCGGCAGCAGAAGGAGGTATTGAGAGTGGTGATGTTATTCTTGCTATTGACGGTATTCGAACGGTCAACCCCAACGACCTTCGTAACGTCGTAGCTGCTATCCTTCCTGATACTGAAGTGCCGGTTCGCCTGTTTCGTAACGGTGAAGAGATAACCCGTTCGGTTGTCATGGGAGATCGCGCTGATTTCTCTGATGAAGAACCGCGTTCACGGCGCAGGAGCGATGCAGAGGATAATCTTGTCTTCGATCGTTTGGGCATACATCTTTCTGCCAGCGATGGAGATGGTTTTGTTATTGATCGTCTAGAACCCACATCTCCAGCTGCTCGAGCAGGATTACAAGAGGATGATGTGGTGGTGGAACTTCGCCGTCAAGGGCGTTTTATACCGATCGAATCGCTTTCTCAGCTTGAAAATGCGGTGAAAGAGACACCGGAGGGAAGCTCTCTTGTACTGCGTATTATTCGGCAGGGACGGCCCTTCTTTGCGGCGATACGACTCTAGATCTACGGGTTTTTCTAAAAAAGGCGGCTTTTGCCGCCTTTTTTAATTATATTTGAGTATCCGTTTTAGGACCACTTATCTGTACTGTATACCTGAACCAGATGGAGGCTCGTACGTGAACATCTACGGTGCGTTTAATGACAAGGATCAGTTTGAAATCACCAATCCCCGAACTCCGCAACCATGGTTGCACTATCTTATTCGTCCCGGACAGCCGGGCACGGAAACGTTTTGCTCTGGTGTTACCTACACAGGCGGCGGCTTTGATGCACGCGGGACTCATGAAAATACCTTTGTAGATACGCAAATACATCTCAATGATGGAGATGACAAAGGACGCTATGTCTATATAAAAGATTGCGCTACGGGAGAGTATTTTACAAACACATGGCAGCCTGTTCGTCGGGAAGGGCAGGAGTTTAAAACAACCCTTGACTTTGGCTCTCTCACCTTTGATTCTACGTATAAAGATCTTTCTGTGAAAACGGTTATGTTTGTTCCACGTGAGTTTGATGGATGGATTCAAACAATCACTGTGGAAAATACGGGGACTGAAGAAAAAGAGGTTGAGATCTATCCCTTCCTTCCTGTACACATGGGGGACGCCCTTGATCGGCTTATGGCTGGGGATAATGACGGGTTCTTCGGTGGAGCCAAATGGGATAGCGACCTGCAGTCAATTGTGTATCGTCGAAATCATGGGATAAATGTTAATGATGACCCTGATAAGATAAACGGAATGTTAGGGAATGTTGCTACCTTCTACTCAACCCTGAACGAAGCTGATACGGAGTATGAAACGCAGGAAGAGCGGTTCTTTGGCGATCGATTTCGAGATTTATCCAATCCGGCGGCGGTAGAGGAAGGGCGTCTTTCTTCGCAAGATCAGCCCTATTTACGTCGCACCTGTGGAGTGTATCGTAATCGTCTTACCTTACAAGCCGGTGAGAAAAAAGAGTTCGCCGTTGCCTTGGTGGTGGGGTCAACCCAAGACTATTATTTAAACAATAAGGAAGAACTACGCAGCTTTCTTACTCTTGTACAAGACCCTATGAAGCGTCGTGAAATGCTTCAGTCAGTTACTGACTGGTGGAATGCAGAGCTTTCAAAGCTTACTATACAAACTCCCGACGCAAAGCTGAACCGGGCTTTTAAATGGCTCCAATACCAGTGTCAAGTGGTGTATGTTCTTAATCGTATGAAATCACGTTTCCACACCGGCTATGAGTATGGATGGGGGTTTCGGGATATTCTTCAGGATGTTCTTTTTGTGCTTCCTTACGGCACCACTACGGTTCGCGAGGCCTTAAAACTCATTTCAACTCAAATGTTTTCAAACGGTGTATCCTACCATAACTTCTTTTTGAATCAGCCGGGAAATAAAGAAATCCAGGCTTCAGATGATCCAGTGTGGTTTCCCAATGCCGTGGTGACATACATAAAAGAGACCGGGGAATTTGATTTTCTTCAAGAAGTAACTGCCTATGCTGAAGAACATGAAGGAAGCAGTAATGTAAAAGGAACAATCCTTGAGCACTGCATCAAGGCAGTTGATCGTGTGTGGGAAGATCGTTCTCCCCGAAATCTGCCCTACATGAAAGATTGTGATTGGAATGATGATCTTAATGAACTCCGCAAGGGTGGTGAGCCTAATCAAGATGTTGAGTCTGTAATGGTAGGTCAGCAGCTCTATAAAGTATTCATGGATATGATTGATCTTTTCACTGCGGCAGATATTGAGGCAGATCGTGTTGCTGAATATACCACGCGAGCACAGATTTTGCGTGATGCTCTTGAGACCCATGCTGTTGATGCAGAAGGGTATTATAAACGTGCCTTGTCCTTAATTCCCGATAAACAAGATCTGGGAACAAGCGAGGCTACCCATGGAAAGATTTTCCTTGAACCGCAAGCCTTTGGTATTAATTGTGGTGTTGCCGATGCTTCACGTTTAGAGCAGGTTTTGACCAAGGTTGAAGAGCATCTTGACACTGATTTCGGTGCAGAGCTTTGTTCTCCTGCTTTTACGGATCTTGCTGAAGATGATATCCTTCCTTCCCGCTCCTGGAATATTGAAAAAGAGCCTCCCGGAATGAAGGAGAATGGTTCCATCTTCATGCACCTGAATGCATGGTTGGTTCAGTCCTATGCTCGTTTAGGTAAAGGAAAAAAGGCGGTTGATTTTTATTGTAAGTGCCTTCCGGAAAATCTTGCCTCAGACCAAGACCGCTATGGTGCAGAGCCCTATGTCTATCCAGAGTATGTTTGTGGCCGGGCTGCACAGAGTTTTGGTCGTGGTGGTCATACATGGCTTACAGGTACAGCGCCAACGATGCACCAATCTCTGTTAGAGTATATTTTTGGTCTTCGTGCTGAGTATGAGGGATTACGTGTTGACCCTTGTATTGATCCCGCTTGGGATACGGTAACCTTGAAGCGTGACTTCCGTGGTGCAACCTATGAAATAACCGTTGATAACTCTGCTGGCGTAGAGCAGGGGGTTGTACGGGTAGAGCTTGATGGGGCTACCATAGAGGGCAATGTTCTGCCTGCTCTTGGTGACGGTCGGGTTCATACTGTTCGAGTTGTTATGGGATAAGAATATTTCTCTATTCCTTAGACTTAAACGGTTCCGTTCAAAAAACGGAACCGTTGTTTTTTGAGTTGCTGAGTATTTCTGCGTTCTGTTATTATGTCGAATGGGATTTATGCATAGGTTCAGAGTTGCTGATTTACAGAATATTCGCTCAGGCGGGTAATGTAAATGAGAGTTCGCAATTTTCGTTTGATACATATTATGTGCTAAGGAGGCATATCAAATGGAAATTAGCAACAAAGAACTTTATCGAAGACTTTTGACAGTGTTTGTGTTTGAAAGATACTTGCTGATACCTTCAATGGTAGTATTGTAGCAGCCATAGATTACTCTCATATCACCATATTTGATTGGACTGATTAATAGTGAGATGCGTAAAAAAAAGAAGCTTTGTTGGTTTGTTTTCCCCCAGAGACGTATTGTGAACTTCTATATAGAGGCGATGCAAACCTAAAACCCCCGCGCCGGAAATCCGGCACGGGGGTATATTTATTGTGTAGGATTTATTGCGTAGGAAAGAGATCTTCCTTAATCCCGATCATTCGTTCTCTTCTCGCACGTTGGGTAGACCCCTCCGGTCCACTCCATCGCAGGTCAATCTGTGCAGAGTATGCGCCTCGTCCTAAGCGCCGTCCGGCACTATTGACCGGTGCAAAGGGAAAGGTGATCATGCCGTTTTCCACCGGTCCAATCTCTCCAGCAGAGAATTGAGCCACCCGATTTCCCACATTATCCAAGATGACCATTC